>JANNGJ010000495.1:0-12008 GCA_031403815.1 Burkholderiales bacterium
CAGGTGTTCTTCAACTCCGGCCTGGCCTACTGGCTGAACCGGCGGCTGGGCGAATCGCACAGCGTCGCTTGTCCGTCAGCTCTGATCGGCGCGAGCAACTTCTTCGAGCTGGCGGTGGCGGCGGCCATCAGTTTGTTCGGCTTCGAGTCGGGGGCGGCTTTGGCCACCGTGGTCGGCGTGCTGATCGAGGTGCCGGTGATGCTGCTGGTCGTCAAGATCGTCAACGACAGCAAGGGCTGGTACGAAGCCGGGCAGGCAAAGTCATGAGCGACGCCAGCACCACCATCTTCCACAACGCGGCATGCGGCACCTCGCGCAATGCGCCCTTAGTCAAACAAGTCGGCAAACCGGTGATCGACATAAAGGGTCGCCGTGTCGCTTGTTGACCTGAGCCTACCCAACGTTGACAGCGCGCTGTTCAACCCGACCTCCGGGGCACGCTTCGCAGGCGCCGGAACGTCGACGCACACCCCGCGCTTCACCCTCCTTTACGGCTCGCTGCGCGAACGCTCGTACAGCAAGCTGCTCACGCTCGAAGCGGCGCGTCTGCTGATCGCGATGGGCGGCGAGGTCCGGGTGTTCGACCCGGCGGGACTGCCGCTGCCAGATTCCGCACCGGAGACACACCCCAAGGTCCAGGAACTGCGCGACGCAGCGGCCTGGGCCGAGGGCATGGTCTGGACCTCGCCGGAACGCCACGGCGCCATGACCGGCATCATGAAGGCGCAGATCGACTGGATTCCGCTCAGCGTCGGCGCCGTGCGGCCGACACAGGGCAAGACCCTAGCGGTCATGGAAGTGTCGGGCGGTTCGCAGTCGTTCAACGCCGTGAACCAGCTCCGTGTGCTGGGGCGCTGGATGCGCATGATCACGATCCCGAACCAGTCCTCGGTCGCGAAGGCCTTCCTGGAGTTCGACGACGCCGGGCGCATGAAGCCGTCGGCCTGCTACGAGCGTGTCGTCGACGTGATGCAGGAACTGATGAAGTTCACGCTGCTCACGCGCGATGTGGCGCCCTACCTTGTGGACCGCTACAGCGAGCGCCGCGAGAGCGCGGCGGCGCTGTCCGAGCGGGTCAACCAGCGCGTGATCTGAAACACATTCCCAACTGCCGGCCATAGGGGTCGTGACGACCTGCCGAGTGAAAAAGCCTGTTGGCAGAGCCGAACTGAATCGTCCGTTTGCCGGCAACCGGGGATTGCGATCAGCCGTCGGCACGGAGGGCGTAGCGCTTGCTCTTCTCCCACAGCGTCTTGCGTGAAATGCCCAGCGCCTGTGCGGCCAGTCCGACACGCCCGTCGAAACGGGCCAGCATCGCGGCAAGGTACTCTTTCTCCGCATCGGCCACGAAGGTTTCGAGTGTGGGCAGCCCGGCTGCCGGCGCTGGCGCCAACCGCTCTTCGAACAAGTCGGCCGCGTCCACTTCGCCCCGCTCGCTCATGACCCAGGCGCACTCGATCCGGTTGTGCAACTCGCGCACGTTGCCAGGCCATGCATGCCCCAGCAGCGCCGCGCGCGCGGCCGCGGTCAGTCGCCGAGGCGCCTCGCTTCTTTGTCGGGCTTGGTCGAGGAGGAAGCGCTGGGCCAGCCACAGCACGTCATCGGGGCGTTCGCGCAGGGGCGGCACACGCAGGTGCACGACGTGGATGCGGTAGTACAGGTCTTCTCGAAAGCGCCCCTGCTGCACCAGCTGCTGCAGGTCACGATGGGTGGCGCAAATCACGCGCACGTCGATGCTCAGCAGCGCCTCCGAACCCAGCCGCTGGACCTGGCGGTCCTGCAGAACACGCAGCAGCCGCACCTGCATGGCGGGTGTCAGCTCTGCAATCTCGTCGAGGAACAGCGTGCCACCGTGTGCCTGCTCGACGTAGCCGCGCCGCTGCCGGTCGGCCCCCGTGAAGGCGCCGCGCTCGTGGCCGAACAGGGCGGCCTCGATCAAGGTGTCGGGAATGGCGCCGCAGTTCACGGCGACGAAGGGTGCGCCGGTCTGCGGATGCGCCAACGCATGAATTTCGCGCGCCAGAACCTCTTTGCCGGCGCCGCTCTCACCGGTGATGAGCGCGGTGCGGGCGCGTGCCGCAACCCGGCCGGCTTTCAGGGCCAACCCACGCATGACAGCCGATGTGCCGAGCGTGCAGTCGTCCGCGTCGGCGTCGGCGACTGCGTCCGATGCGGGTATGACATCGTCAGGCACGCCGACGGCCGTGCGCACCTTGTGCACCAGTTCGGCGATGTCGAAGGGCTTGGTCACATAGTCGCGCGCGCCGGCTTGCAGCATCGCCACCGCACGATCGACCGAGGCGAATGCGGTGATGAACAGCCACGGTGGTGCGGGCGCTGCAGTCGGCAGCCAGCTCTCAAAGAACCGCTCACCCGAGCCGTCGGGCAAGCGCACATCGCTCACCACGGCGTCAAAAGGTGATGCATCGAGCAAGGCCGCGGCCTGTTCGAGGCTGCGCGACCATTGCACGCCAAAACCTTCGAGCTCGAAGCGGTCGAGCAGCGATTCGCCCATGATGGCGTCGTCTTCAATCAGCAGCAGTTGCGGCACTGGCTTGTCCTTCGTGGCTTAGGTCAGGCACCGGCAGCGACACCGAAACCCGCGTCCATTCTCCGTCGCTGGCCACGTCGATGTTGCCCTGCAGGCGCTGCACGATCTGCCAGCACACCCACAGGCCCAGCCCGTGGCGGTGCAATCCCGTGCTGGTACCTGCCGCAACAAAGGGCTCGAACATGCGCGACAGCCGCTCCGGCGCCAACGCCGGCCCGGTGTTGCCGACGACCATCGCCAGCAGGCCCGGCGCGCGAGCGACGGTGAACTCGACGGTGGCCCCACCCGGCGTCGTGCTCTGGGCTGCCGTGGCAGCGTTCAACAGCAGGTTCAACGCGAGCTGCCGAACATCGTGCGCCGCCAGCGGCGTTTCGGCGTTGGCCGATGCTTCGATCTGCCACAGCAATTGCAGCCCGCGGCTCACCGCCTCGGGCCGTATCAGCAGCAGCAGATCGTCCCAGTCCGGTCCGCTCAGGCGCGGTGAGTCGAGCCGGGCTTCGACGAGCAAGGCGCCCACTGTGGCGCGGATCTGCTGCAGGCCACGCTGCAGCAGCCCGAAGGTCTTGCGGGACACCGCGTCGGGCTGGCCGTGCCGCATGGCCGTGTCGATGGCGTTCAGCATGCCGCCCAGCGGATTGTTAATCTCGTGGGCGATGGCTGCCGACACGCGCCCGACCGCTGCCAGCCGGTCCGACGCCATCACCTCTCGCTCGAGGGCCGCCCGGCGCGCCAAGCCGTCGAGCATCTGCCGCGCCTGGGTCGACAACTGCCCGATCTCGTCACCGCTCTCGGGCGGCAGCAGCTTCAGCACCTGCTCTGGCGACTCGTCGCCCACGTGCGCCAGCGCTCGTGCCATCTGCGCCAGCGGCTGGGCCAGGCGCTTGCCCGCGTACCAGCCCAGCGGCACCAACAACAGCAGCCCGGGTACGCTGACGAGGGCAACATCGATCACCGCCGAACGCAGCCGCTCGGCATAGATGGTGCCGTTGAAGTCCAGCACTACCGTGCCCAGGCGGCTGCCGTCTTCGGCCACGATGGCGCCTGCGGCGGCCAGCTCCGGCCCGTCGGGCCCGCGCCCAAGCGCGAAGTGGAAGCCCGAGTCCGCTGCGGCCTTGATGGCGATGCCCGCCAGCGGCTCTGGCAAAGCCGTAGCCGGTGTCAGCAGCGGCAGCCGGCGCGGGTCACTCGAGACAAAAACCTGCCGCGACGGGTCGAGCACGACCACCCCCTGCAACGGGCTGTCGCTGCGGCGCGCGGCAAGCGGTGCGCTCACCACCTCGAAGGCCTGCCACAAATCATCACGCAGCAGCGGGTCGCGCAGCGACCGTGCCAGCAGCGTCGTCAAGCTCTCGGCGCTGGCTTCAAGGTCGCGCCGTGCGTCGGAAAGTGCGCGCGTGACGAGCAGCGTCGTGACGACGACTTCGGTCAGCAGGATCACCGCGGTGATGGCCAGCGGCACCTTCAGCCGCCAGGTCAGGTCGCGCAGTTTCACGAGCTGCCGCGGTTGGCCACGCGCAGCAGCGCGCGGATGCTCTCGAACTGCCCGGGCTGCGGTTCTTCGAAGCCCTCGATGTTCAGCCGCTCCAGGATGCCACGGCCTTCGGGCGAGCCCGGCATGTCGCGCAGGGCGGCGCCGAGCAAGCGCGCTTCGGCTGGTGCCCAGTTGCGCCGCGCAACGACCGGAGGAAAGCCATGAGCTGCCGAGCGCCACGCCACCCGCAGCCCGGCCACGCTGGCCGGCTGCTGCGCGGCGATGGTGTCCCACACGTAGCCATCGACCGCGCCCGCATCGGCAAGGCCAGCGCGCACGGCATCCACCACCTTGCGATGGCTGAACGTGAAGAAGCTGCGGCGGAAGAACGTGGAGGGATCGGCGCCGCTGGCCGCAATTTCGGCGCGCGGCACCAGGAAGCCGCTGTTGGACAGCGGGTCGCTGTAGGCGAAAACGCGGCCCTTCAGGTCGGCCACCTGCCGGGTTGCCCCATCGCTGTCGGGAACGATCAGATGGGAGCGGTACACAGGCGCGCCCTGGTAGCGCGGCACGGCGACCACCGCCAACCGCGATTCGTGCAGCACCAGCGGATGCCCGCACAGCCAGGCGGCTTCGACACCGTCCCCCAGCAGCAGGTCCACGATCTCGCGATAGCTGCCGCGCTGAACGAAGCGAACCGGACGATCGAGGCGAGATTCCAGATGCCGCTGCCACCGATCCAGCAAGCCGATCTGCTCGTTGAGAAAGACAGGCGTGGTGCCGAACCGGATGGCGCCCGCGCCCCAAGTGCGGCGCGGAATCAACGCGGCACCGACAAGCGCTGCGGCGGTGCGCAGGCCAGCACGACGGTTACGTCCGCGTAACGGCAGCAAGGGGCAGGATGGACTCGACATTACGTCTTCTTCACATTCGGGGTAGGCGCTCCGAGCTGACGGCGCCGTGGCCTGTATCTTGCAGTCTGTTTGTTGCCCCAACAAAAGCGTTTACCCGAGTCAAGGGCACCCCACAGGAGACAGCGATGGCAGCGAAAGAGCAACAGGCACAAGAACGCGCGCTAGTGGATGAAGCGCTTCGAATCGGCCCGCAAACCGATCGGCGGCGCTTCTTCGTGTCCGCTGCCGCCTTCGGCGCGGCCGCGGCAGCCCCGGGGATGGCGCAGGCGCAGGCCGCGCCTGCTGCCCCTGCCCCTGCCGCAGCGCCCGCGGCCCCGGCGCGCAAGGCGTTGGTCAAGGACGACTCGCGGCTCCTCAACATCGGCGCCACCGTGCGCAGCGGCAACTACTGGGACTTCAGCACCTACATCACGCCGGTCGAAGAGTTCTTCGTCCGCAACCACTACCCGACGCCGCTGGTCGAAGCCAAGCCGGTGCTTGACCCCAAGCAGTGGCGCATGAAGATCCACGGCAATGCCGTCGAGCGCAGCCTGGACATTGGCTTTGAGGACCTGCTCAAGATGCCGTCGCGCACGGTGATCGCCACGATGGAGTGCCACGGCAACGGCCGCACCCTGTTCTGGGAGCAGCAGGACCAGATGCAGGTGGCGGGTGGCAACTGGGGCCTGGGCGCCATCGGCCAGGCCGAATGGCAGATCGTTCCGCTGTCGCACATCTTCGGCCTCGTCGGACTGAAGAAGGACGCCAAGTCGGCACTCTTCTGGTCAGGCGTCGATGGCAGCGACATGGGCCGGCCGATGCCGGTGGCTGACATCCTGGCACGCGCCGACGACATCGGCATCTGCTTCAAGATGAACGGCAACCCGCTGACGCCCGACCACGGCGCGCCGGTGCGCATGGTCGTGCCCGGCTGGGGTGGTACGGCATCGACCAAGTGGGTCACCGAGATTCGCCTGGACAACCACCAGCATTGGGTCCGCCTGAACACGCGCGGCGAGGTCTATGTCGGGCCGACGTACCCCGCACCGTCGGTGGGCCCCACCGACGAGTTCATCGGCGGCATCACGGCAGCCGATGTGAAAGGCCCGATGGTCACCTGGATGCCTATCAAGACGCTCATCACGGTGCCGATGGTGCTGGAGAAGAGCCCATCGGTGCCGGTGAACTACCCGCTCAAGAAGGGCGAGTGGCCGCGCATGAGCGCAGGCCGGCAGCTCGTGCGCGGCTATGCATGGGCGCCGCAGTACGGCATCCGAGACGTGGAGTACCGCGTCGATGGCGGCGGCTGGCAGCGGGCACAGATCCAGGGGCCGAACCTGGGCCGCTATACCTGGGTGCGCTTCGACTTTCTCTGGGAGGCCCGCCCAGGCGACCATGTCATCGAGACGCGCGGCATCGATACGGCGGGCAACGTCCAGCCGGAAACCGTGCCCTTCAACCAGTTCGGCATGGCCAACAGCGCAATTCCGAAATTCCGCATTCGGGTCGCATGAACCTGGGCGACGCGAGTGCCACCTTGGCGGTGGCTGCATGTCTGGCGTTACCGCTCCGTGCCACTGCGCAGCAGGCACCCGAACCGCCGGCGGGTGCAAGCGCCCAGGTGCTGAGCGGCGCCGCGCTGTACCAGCAGCACTGCGCGCTGTGCCATGGTGCGAAAGGTCGCGATGCCACCGTGTTTCCGCGGCCGATCTGGGGGCCGGGCCACGACATCGGTAAGTTCGGCAACGCTAAGGGCTTGTTCGAGTACATGCAGTTGCTGATGCCCTTCGATAACCCGGCGAAGATCGACGATGCGGGGAAAACGGCCATCGTGGCCTACATGCTGGTGCGCAATGGCAATTTGAAGCCTGGCGACTCGGTACCCAGTGGAGGCAATCAGACTGCCATCAAGTAAACGCGCCCTCGCGGGTGCGTCGGCTCTGGTGCTGTAGTGGTGGGACGCATGTAAGCGATGATGGGCCGGGTGTTGCGCAACCTGTGCCTGTCGGCGGCCCTCCTGCGCGATGTGCTCGGACGACCTGGAAGAGCAGTGGCTGCGAGTTAGATCGTTCCTGGAAGAGGCCGTGGTACCGGGCGAAGCGCGTATCCTGGAAATGGCTGAGGCGCCGCCCAGTGCGAACGCTGCGGCAGCTCCCATCGGCGAGTTCTTCCCTTGCATGCGATGGTCGGAGACGCCAGGCGACGGTGTATCCGCAGCGCGCTGGAGCGCATCGGCGGTAGCGGCCTGAAGACCTCCAAACTCCTGGGCATCAGTCGCAGAACGCTTTGGGAAAAACTGCGGATGGGCATCGTCTGTTCGCAAGGCAGATGTCGAGTGTGCAGGGTGCCGAAGCTGAGATCGCCTGCTGCGGCCGCTCGTAGCCGTCCGCTTCTGGCCGATGCCGGGTGCTCCGGTGGACGAAATCGACGCCACTTTGCTGACGTTCAAGCCCGTGTCCTGACCGGCCGGTTTAGAGCGAGCAGTTCCGAAAGTTGGCCTTCGGCGGTCGGCCATAGGCGGGTGCTCCCGAGCGTCCGGCCTGGGGAGCCGCGTCTGCGGCTCGCATCAGGAGCTCAAGCTGACCACTCGGAACTCGGAAGCTCCGATCGTTCGCGGGCGCGCTCGGACCAGCCACCAAAGCGTCGCCTCAAAACCCGGCCACAAGCTCGGCGGCGACCGCCAGCGACTCGTCGACTAGCGCATCAGCGTCGGCCAGCGTGCTGCGCGGGTTGATGAAGCAGGGCCGAATGGCGAAGCGGCCGCCAACACGCGTCGACGACGTCACGCTGCGGCCGCGCGCGCGCATCCCGTGCAGCACCGCATCGTTGAGCGAGTCCAGCCGCGATTCATCGGCCCAGTGCGAAGGGCGGACGCGGAAGCAGCAAATGCTCAACACAGGCTCAGCCAGCAGTTCGAGCATCGGATCGTTACGCACACGGTCGGCGACCCGGCGTGCGCAGTCGTTGTGGCGCACGATGCGCTCGCGCACGCCGTTGGCGCCGATCTCGCGCAGGATGGCCCACACCGCGAGGCCGCGCGCCGGCGCCGAGAAGTCGACGCCGAAGTCCGGCGTGCCGAGACCGAGTTCATCGAAGGGCGAACCGGTGTCTGCCGTGCCGATAGGTGCGTGGCGCTCTCGGTCGTAGGCGCCGGTCTCGCACTCGAAGGCGCGGCCCAGCACGCCAGCATCGCGGACGATGGCCGCACCGGTGCCGACCGGCGCGGCCAGCCACTTGTGCGGGTCGATCGCGAACGAGTCGTAGCACGCGACATCGCCGAAGCGCTCGCGCACGCGCGCATCAAGCAGGCCCCAGCCCCCATAGGCGCCATCGACGTGCAGCCAGATGCCGCGTTCGCCGGCGATGCGGGCAAGCCTGTCGATCGGGTCGATCCGGCCCGTGTTGACATCGCCCGCACAAGCAACGATGGCGACCTGCGAGCGCCCGGCACGCGCATCGTCGTCGAGCCTGCGCTGCAATGCATCGACATCGATCGTGCCTTCACCATCGAGTGTGATCTCGCGCAGGCTGCTGCGGCCAAGGCCGAGCACGCCGAGTGCGCGGCCAACGACGTGGTGGGTCTCGGTCGAGCAATAAACGCGCGGCTCGACGAAGCCGAGGTTGCCGTCGCGCCCCGGGTTCAAGCCCAGGCGCTCCCCGGCGTGCTGCCGTGCCGCCCCCAGGCCGATCAGGTTGGCCGTGGAACCGCCGGACGTGAAAGTGCCGACATGGGACGCCGGAAAGCCGAGCAGCGCGATCAGCCAGCGCATGGCCAGGTCGTCGGCGAAATTGCCTGCGGTGGCCCACCAACGCTGCGGCACCGCCACGGTCTGCGCCAGGTCGGCCGCCACGGCGACGTCGGTCGGCATCGTCGTCACCCAGCCCGTGAAGCCGGGGTGACCGGTGCGCAGCCCGTTGCCGACGATCAGTTCGGACAGCTCGCCGAGCACCGCGTCGCGGCCGATGCCGTCGACCGGCAGCGGCCCGTCCAGCGCCGCGAGCCAGCGTGAGCGCAAACGTGCTGGGTCACGGCCCTCGAAGCGCACGAAGCGTTCGAGCTCCGGCATGACGGCGCGCAAGGCGCCGACCAGATCGTCGGTCGACGCGCGGTCGCGGCGGGTGTCGTCGGCCATCAGCGCGGCGGGCTGCGCACTCATGCGTCCGGCGGCATCTGGTAACCCGGCGTCGATCGCGACAGCGCTTCCTCGTCGGGTGTCATCTCGGTGGCCACACCTTCGAACAGCGGTGTCGACAGGTAGCGCTCGCCGGTGTCGGGCAACATGCAGCACAGCACCGCGCCTGGCGGCGCCTTCTCGGCGACCTGGATCGCCACGGCCAGCGACGCGCCGCCCGAAATGCCGGTGAAGATGCCCTCCTCCATCGCCAGCCGCTTCGACCATGCAATTGCATCCGGGCCGGTGACGGGGATGAGTTCGTCGTAGTAGTGCTTGTCGACCGCCTCCTGCAACACGTAGGGGATGAAATCCGGCGTCCAGCCCTGGATCGGGTGCGGCGTGAAGGCGGCGTGGCTGACGGCGGGCGAGTTTCCTTCGCCGCGCTGCTGCACGATGCCGCTGGCGAGCAGCGGTGCGACGGCCGGCTCGCTCAGCACGATGCGGGTCTCGGGGCGTTCCTTGCGCAGAACGCGCGCTACACCGGTCACGGTGCCGCCGGTGCCGTAGCCGGAGACGAAGTAGTCCAGCCGCTCGCCCTGGAAGTCGGCCATCAGCTCGCGCGCCGTGGTGTTCTCGTGGACTGTCGCGTTGTCAGCGGTCTCGAACTGACGCGCCAGGAACCAGCCGTTGGCCTGCGCTAGTTCCTTGGCTTTCAGGTACATGCCCAAACCCTTCGCGGCGCGCGGCGTCAGCACAACCTTGGCGCCGAGGAAACGCATCAGCCGCCGCCGCTCGACCGAAAACGAGTCGGCCATCGTCACGACCAGCGGATAGCCCTTCGCGGCGCAGACCATCGCCAGGCCGATACCGGTGTTGCCACTCGTCGCCTCGACGACCGTCTGCCCCGGCCGCAATTCGCCGCGGCGCTCGGCTTCCTCGATGATGCTGATCGCCAGCCGGTCCTTGACCGATGCCGCCGGGTTGAAGAACTCAGCCTTGACGTACAGCCGCACATGCTTGGGCGCAATGCGGTTCAGGCGGATGCACGGCGTGTTGCCGATGGTGTCGACGATGCTGTCGTAGAGGCGGCCGCGACCTTCTGTCGAGCGCGATGCATGCAAGGTCATGACGGAGTTCCTACCTGGTGTCGAGCGCTCAGCTAGGCGCGGGATGGGCGTGGCTGCACGCACTATGGCGGCGCCGCAGTCGAACTGCCGGCGGGAGGATAGACGAGGGTATCCGGCTGGCCGCGCCTGTCAAGACCTCAGCCGCCGACCTCAGACGGCGGTTGCGGCGGTGGATGCAATCGATCGGCGCAGTGGAGTGCGCGGAGTCGTTCGGAGACGGGGAAAGGCCACACCGCGCAAGGCGCGGGAGGCAATCGTCGCCACCGGCAATAAGCCGATGTCGCCCGACTGCCCGCTTGAGAATCGCTGCTAACCAGTTCTTCGAATGTCTGCCGATACAGCGCTCCGGTCAAGCCGTAGTGCATCACGCGGCCTGACATGGCCACGATCGCAGACTACTCGGCCATCGTGACGCCGCTGCCACCAACCTCGGCCGGCATGTCGCGGAACTTCGGCAGGCCATCGTGCAGCGGCAGAACCGACTCTGCGTAGTGGACATGGAACACCGGCTTGAACGACAGCCCCGGCAACGTCGCGGCGTAGACGTCGGTCATACCCATGCTCGGGTGTTCGGTGAACAGATGGCCGCCGCAGTTCTTGCACCATTTACGGTAGCTGTTCGGAGTGAGGTTGAAGGTGCCGATCTTGTCGGCACCCTCGGTGACCGTCACCGCCTCGGGCTTCCAGAGAGTGAAGGCGTTGACCGGGCCGGCGGACCAGCTCCGGCAAGAACTGCAGTGGCAATAGCCCATCACCTCCGGTGCTCCGGTGGCGACGAGCTTGACGGCACCGCAAAAACATTGACCGGTATAGCTAGCCATCATCAACTCCCTGCTCGGCACACACGACGAGCGTGAATCCATGCTACCGGCCTGGGGTAGCTTTGTACAGATCGCGAGCAACTGCTTCGCGGCGATCAACTCGGGGCAGTGCATGTCGCCGCAGGGCCGTCCAGCGCCAGTCGGGCATGCGAACTTGACGCCGGACAGCTGACATCCAAGTCGGCTGGCCCGATACCCGCCTTTCATGGCTGCCGGCGGTCGGCCAAGACCGCCGCCCGCAAGGCGCCTGCGCGCAAGACTGCGGCCCGGGGCTGATCGACCGTGAAGCTGCTGGTGGTGGCGCTCGGCCAGCGCCAGCCAGGCTGAAGGGCTGAACCGCCGCTGTCAGTCCCGGGGCGGCCATACGAAGGACCAGGGCGAGCGCAACAGGCGCCCGCGCAGGGCCGCCGCGATCCTTCCGCGGTCCTTCACCTGCACACCACGCGAGCGCAGTGCCACCTTGAACGCCAGGTAAAAGCTGACGCCGAGGTTGAGGACGCCGACCGCCGCAATGCCCGCCACGCACCACCAGAACGCGGCACTGACCAGCACCGACCAGCCCAGGGTGCTGGCCGCAGCAGCAAGCTGCCCGGTGGCCAGCGTCACGTGTCGCACCTCGATCGGCAGCCCCACGAATGCCAGCAAGGCGGGCAGCAGCCCCAGCATCATCCCCAGCGACACATTGCCCGCGAAACCGGACACATTGACCCGCCACCAGCGCGCCCAGCGTGTCGCCCTGGCGCTGCCCAGCGTGGCCACGATGCGCGGGTTCCAGGCGATGGCACTGTCCAGGCGGTGAAAGACGAACCAGTTCTCCGCCCAGCCGGCGACCAGCGAACTGACGAACAGCAGCACGCCAGTGAAGGCGGCGAAGAGCGCCGTCGGCCCCAGCAGGCTCAGGCTGTGCAGCACGTAGTCGGCGTCGGCCACGGTCAACAAGTTGCCGCCCAGCAGTGCATTCGACGCCCACTGCACACCCAGCACCACCGGCACCACCGCGGCCAGGTTGCCGACCACGCCCGCCATCTGG
>JANNGJ010000496.1:0-3637 GCA_031403815.1 Burkholderiales bacterium
CCCAAGCCCATCGTCGACCGGCTCCACACCGAGATCGGAAAGATCCTGAAGATGCCGGAAGTGGCCAAGCGCCTGAGCGACCAGGGGCTGGAGATCTCGGGCATGCCACCGGCCGATCTCGCGGCGCTGATCAAGGCCGACGTGCCGCGACTGGGCAAGGTGGTGAAGGACAGCGGCGCGAAGGCCGATTGAGCCGCAGGCCTGCTATTTGCCCAACCCCATGCGCTTGCCCACCACGGTATAGACCCGGGCGCGCTCCTTCATGAAGGCGTCCATGCCGTCGAGGCCCACATTGACCAGCTCGAAGCCGCTCTTGGCCGCCAGCTCCTTCATCTCGGGGTCGGTGTTGAGCGACGCAAACAGGTCCGACAGGCGCTTCCTGGCGTCGGCTGAAGTGGCCTTGGGCACGCCGATGCCACGGTAGGCGCCGTCGACCCAATCAACGCCCAACTCCTTGAAGGTCGGCACATCGGGCAGCAACGGGTGGCGCTGGTTCATGGCCACGGCCAGGGCGCGCACGCGGGTCTTGTTGTTGATGGCGAACACGGTGTAGGTCATCGCACCGTCAACCTGGGCCCCGAGCACGGCATTGGCCAGGTCACCGGTGCCCTTGTAGGGCACATAGGTGGTCTTGATCTTGAAGTCGGCATTCAGGCGCTCGTGCGCGGCGTGGTTGGCCGAGTTGAGGGCCGAGCCCGCGAGGTTGAACTTGTCGGGCGCGGCCTGCGCGGCCTTCAGGAAATCGGCAAAGGTCTTGAACGGGCTGGCCTCGGGCACCACCAGCGCATCGGGCGTGTAGTGGTACCAATAGACGGGCGCCAGGTCGTCGAGCTTGTACTGCACCTGGCCCTCCATCGGCTGCAGCACCAGGTGCGGCAGGTTGATGCCATACACCGTGACGCCATCGGCCGGCAGGGTGTTGACAGAGCTCCACAGCACCGCGCCGCCGCCGCCCGCCTTGTACTGCACCACCGTGTCGATGGCCGGGCACTTGCGCTTCAGCACCATCTGCTGGTGGCGGGCGGAGATGTCGGACTCGCCGCCCGGCGGGAAGGGCTGCCAGTACATCAGGTTCTTCTCGGGGCAGGGCTGGGCGTGCACGGCGGCAGCGGTGAGCAGAGTCAACGCGGCGGCGATCAGGCGGTGGTTCATGGCTTGTCTCCTGGGTTCGAGGATCGTGCCGCCATGATGACCCGAGGCCGCGCGCGGCGCCACCGGGTTGCCCAGTAGGTGCCACCGTAGCCTGCGTTCAGCAGCGCAGAATCAGGCCATGCCTGCCAAACCCCCGGCCAAACGCGGCCGCCGGCACCACCACCACGTCTATGTCGTGGCCCTGGACGACAGGGTCTGGAACGAGGCCGCGTTTCGCAGGGCCAACCCTGACCACCAGCTCGGCAAGCCCTTCGTCTATGTCGGCATGACCGGCCTGGACCCCGATTTGCGCTTCGACCGCCACAAGGCCGGCATCCAGAGCAACCGCTTCGTCTTCGAGTACGGCCTGCGCCTGGTGCCGGCGCTGTACGAGGTCTACAACCCGATGCCCTACGAGGCCGCGCGGGAGATGGAGGTCGAGCTGGCGATCGGCCTGCGCGAGGCGGGGTATGGGGTTTGGCAGGCGTGAGGGGCCCCAAGTACGGGCGTCAGCGCGCCAGCATCCACTCGTGCGCCGGATCGTTGCGGAAGACCCAGAGGCGGTTCGGGCCCGCCATCACGTTCAGGTAGTAAGACTCGTAGCCATGCGGCACGACGACGGGGTGGTAGCCGCGCGGGACCATCACCACGTCGTGGTCCTCGACGGCCATCGACTCGTCGAGGCTGCGGTCGTCGGTGTAGACACGCTGGAAGGCGAAGCCTTGCGATGGCTTCAGGCGGTGGTAGTAGGTCTCTTCGAGTTGCGTCTCGGTCGGCGGGTCTTCGCTGTCGTGCTTGTGCGGCGGGTAGCTCGATGAATGGCCAGCCGGCGTGCGTACTTCCACCACCAGCAGGTGCGCGGCGGTCGGGTCGTCGTGCGGCAGGATGTCGCAGATATAGCGCGTGTTGCTGCCCTGGCCGCGCGTGCTGCGGCGCATCGTTGCGGGGTCGAGCAGCTTGACGGCGCGGGGCTGGTCGTCGCACGGCGCGCTGCACAGCGCCACTTCGGCAGGGCCGTCGGCCAGGATCGTGACCTCGTGCTGCGGCGGCACGTAAAGCGCCGCCGGCGCGCGCTCGTCGAACACGCTGTCGCGGTTGCCGAGCTCCTCGAAGGTCTGGCCACCGACCTTGACGTCGACATAGCCCGCCAGCACCACGAGGCACAGCTCGCGTGCGCCGGTGGCGATGCGCTCGCTGTCGCCGCCGGTCAGGCGCAGTGCACGAAATCCCACGTGCCTCCAGCCAGCGCTCTGCGACGTGATGTTGACGATCTCGCGGCCCGTGCGGCGCGCCTTCGCGAGCAGCTTGCTGGTCATGCCGAAGCCCCGCTGTTCAGCCGGTCGACGATACGGCGCAACGTCTCGTAGCCCTTCTTGGCATAGGCATAGCTTGGCGCCACGGCCGGGTCTTGCTCGGCCTCGACGACCAGCCAGCCTTGATAGCCGGCCGCATGCAGCGTGCCGAGCACGGCGTCGTAGTCGATCACGCCGTCGCCCGGCACCGTGAAGGTGCCGGCGAGCACACCGTTGAGGAAGCTCCAGCCGTCGTTGCGCGCCTTGGCGATCAGCGCCGGGCGCACGTCTTTGCAATGCACGTGCACCACACGGGCGACATGCTGTTTGAGCAAAGCCACGGGATCGGTGGCGCCGCCGAAGTAGGCGTGGCCGGTGTCGAACAGCAGGCCGACCTTGGCCGGGTCGGTGAGCCCCATCAGGCGCTCGATGTCGTCCGGCGATTCCACGTACGCGCCCATGTGGTGGTGGTAGGCCAGGGTGATGCCGTACATCGCCTTGAGGTGCGCGCCGAAGGCGTTCAGGCGCTCGGCATAACCCAACCACGCGGCATCGTCGGCGAAGCGCGGGCGTTGCGACACGGGGGTGTCGATCTGGCCCTGTACCGAGTCGGTCACCTCGCCGTAGACCACCACCTTGACGCCGTTGTGGAACAGCTTCTCCATGTGGGCATGGCAGCGTTTGACTTCGTCGTCGACCGTGCCTGTGGCCAATTCGCCCGAGTACCAGCCCGACACGCAGGCCAGGCCGAACTCGGCGAGCTTGGCCTTCAGGCCCGGCCCGTCTTTCGGAAACTTGTTGCCCAGCTCGAAGCCTTCGTAGCCGATTTCCTTGCCCTCGGCGAGCGCCGTTTCAAGCGGCGTTTCGCCACCGAGCGAGGGCAAGTCGTCGTTCATCCACGACAACGGGTTGACGCCGATGCGCACTTTCCAGGCCATAGCGGTCTCTTCCTTGTTCAACGACGCTGCTGCGTCTTGCCTTGCAGGTATTTCTTGCGCGCTTCTTGCACTTCGGCGCGCTCCGACACTTCGGGGATCGCCACTTCCCACCACGCGCCGCCGTCGTCCGTGGTGCGCCAGGGTGAGGTGTCGATGACGATGACCTGCGTGCGCGTCGCGGCGCGCGCGCGCTGCATCGCGGTCTTCAACGCAGCCACGTCGGCCACGTGCACGGCTTCGGCGCCGAGGCTCTTTGCGTGCGCGGCGAAGTCGATG
>JANNGJ010000497.1:0-2146 GCA_031403815.1 Burkholderiales bacterium
GCAATGCCGGTCAGCGCCGACACGAACGCGAGCGTCATCGCGGCGCCGGCACTCGGCCCGTCCTTGGGCGTGGCGCCATCGGGCACGTGGATGTGCACGTCGCGCTTCTCGAACATCTCGTCCTTGATGCCCAGACGGCGCGCGCGGCTGCGCACCACCGAACGCGCGGCCTCGACCGACTCTTTCATCACGTCACCGAGTTGACCGGTGCGAATGATGTTGCCCTTTCCGGGCATCACCGCGGCCTCGATCGTCAGCAGGTCGCCGCCGACCTCGGTCCAGGCCAAACCGACCACCTGGCCGACCTGGTTCTTCTTCTCAGCGCGGCCGTAGTCGAACTTACGCACGCCCAGGAAGTCATTGAGGTTCTCGTCGGTGACGACCACCTGACCGATGTACTTCTTGAGCTGGATGCCTTTGACCGTCTTGCGGCAGATCTTGGAGATCTCGCGCTCGAGTGAACGCACCCCCGCTTCACGCGTGTAGTAGCGGATGATGCCGCGCAGCGCGCTCTCCGTGATGTCGAGTTCCTCGGGTTTTGACGCCGTTGTTCTTGGCCTGCTTCGGGCACAGGTAGCGCTGTGCGATGTTGAGCTTCTCGTCTTCGGTGTAGCCCGCCAGGCGGATGACTTCCATCCGGTCAAGCAGCGCCGGTGGAATGTTCATCGAGTTCGAGGTGGCGATGAACATCACGTCCGACAAGTCGAAGTCGACCTCGACGTAGTGGTCGCTGAAGGTGTGGTTCTGCTCGGGGTCGAGCACCTCGAGCAGCGCGCTCGACGGGTCGCCGCGGAAATCCATGCCCAGCTTGTCGATCTCGTCGAGCAGAAACAAGGGGTTGCGCGTGCCCGACTTGGCCAGGCTCTGCAACACCTTGCCCGGCATCGAGCCGATGTAGGTGCGGCGGTGGCCGCGAATCTCGGCCTCGTCGCGCATGCCACCCAAGGCCATGCGCACGAACTTGCGGCCGGTGGCGCGGGCCACGCTCTGCCCCAGCGAGGTCTTGCCGACGCCCGGGGGGCCAACCAGACACAGGATCGGCGCCTTGACCTTGTCCACCCGTTGCTGCACCGCGAGGTACTCGAGGATGCGGTCCTTGACCTTCTCGAGGCCGAAGTGGTCTTCGTTGAGCACCGTCTCGGCGTTGCCGAGGTCGTGCTTGATCTTGGTCTTCTTGCTCCAGGGCAGGCCGATCAGGGTGTCGATGTAGTTGCGCACCACGGTGGCTTCAGCCGACATCGGCGACATCAGCTTCAACTTCTTCAGCTCGGCGTCGGCCTTCTTGCGCGCCTCTTTGGGCATCTTGGCGGCGATGACCTTCTTCTCGAGTTCTTCGAGGTCGGCCCCCTCTTCCCCGTCGCCGAGTTCCTTCTGGATCGCCTTGACCTGCTCGTTGAGGTAGTACTCGCGCTGGCTCTTCTCCATCTGGCGCTTGACGCGGCCGCGGATGCGCTTTTCGACCTGCAGGATGTCGACTTCGTGCTCAAGCAGTTCGAGCAGTTTTTCCATCCGCTTGCCGGTGTCGTCCAGGTCAAGCACGGACTGCTTGGCTTCGAGCTTGAGCGGCAGGTGCGCGGCGATGGTGTCAGCCAGGCGGCCGGCGTCGTCGATGCCGGCAATCGAGGTCAGGATCTCGGGCGGAATCTTCTTGTTCAGCTTGACGTACTGGTCGAACTGCTGCGTCACGGCACGACGCAGGGCCTCGATCTCGGGTTTGGTATCGGGCTGCGGCGGAATCGGCGTGACTTCGGCGACGAAGTGCTCACCGTTGTCGGAAATCGACACGGTAGTAGCGCGCTGCGTGCCTTCAACCAGCACCTTCACAGTGCCGTCAGGCAGCTTGAGCATCTGCAGGATGGAGGAGACACAGCCGACGTCGAACATGTCGTCGGCCTTGGGTTCGTCTTTGCCCGCGGCCTTCTGCGCCACCAAAACGATCTGGCGGCCGGCTTCCATCGCCGCCTCCAGCGCTTTGATCGACTTCGGCCGCCCGACGAAGAGCGGGATGACCATGTGCGGAAACACGACCACGTCGCGCGTTCAGGTTGACCGCGGGGGTCTGCAGCTGCGGATACCGAAAGCTCAGAAGGTCATCGAACTGAGCGCTGGCCATGTAGGGCCCAAAGCTGTCACGAAGAATCGTCGC
>JANNGJ010000498.1:0-5583 GCA_031403815.1 Burkholderiales bacterium
AGGCCCTGGTGGCCAACTTGAAGGGTCTGTCGAACTACCCCGCCACGGCCGGTGAGCCGCGACTGCGCGAAGCGATTGCGGGCTGGGTGCAGCGGCGCTACGGCGTGGCGCTGGAGGCGGCCACGCAGGTGCTGCCCGTGAACGGCTCGCGAGAGGCTTTGTTCGCGCTGGCGCAAACCGTCATCGACCCCACGCAGCCCGGTGCGACCGTGGTCTGCCCGAACCCGTTCTATCAAATCTACGAGGGTGCGGCGCTGCTGGCCGGCGCGCAGACGGCCTTTGCCAACAGCGACGCGGCGCGGAACTTCGCCTCACGCTGGGAACAGATCGACGCCGCCACCTGGGCCCGCACCCAACTGCTCTACGTTTGCTCGCCGGGCAACCCGACCGGCGCGGTGATGCCGCTGGCGGAGTGGCAGGCGCTGTTCGAGCTGTCAGACCGGCACGGCTTCGTGATTGCCAGCGACGAGTGCTACAGCGAGATCTATTTCCGTGACGAGGCGCCCCTGGGCGCCCTTCAGGCCGCCAAGGCACTCGGCCGGGACGACTTCCGTCGCCTGGTGGTCTTCACCAGCCTGTCCAAGCGCAGCAACGTGCCCGGCATGCGCTCGGGCTTCGTGGCCGGCGATGCGGCGCTGTTGAAGCAATTTCTGCTCTATCGCACCTACCACGGCAGCGCGATGAGCGGCGTGGTCCAGGGCGCCAGCATTGCGGCCTGGAACGACGAAGCCCATGTCGTGGCCAACCGCGCGCTCTACCGCACCAAGTTTGCGCAGGTCACGCCGCTGTTGGCGCCGGTGCTCGATGTCAGATTGCCTGACGCCGGCTTCTATCTCTGGGCCGCAGTGCCGCCCCGCGACGGCGCGGGCGCCCTGGGCGACGACGTGGCCTTCGCCCGCGGCCTGCTCGCTCAATACAATGTGGCCGTGCTGCCGGGCAGCCTGCTGGCGCGCGACGCGCACGGCGTCAATCCGGGCCAGGGCCGTATCCGCATGGCCCTGGTGGCCGGCGTTGATGAATGCCTGGAAGCCGCACACCGCATCGTCTCGTTCACCAAGAGCCTCCCATGACCCGACAACTTGAAAACATCATCGACATGGCCTGGGAGGCGCGCGCCAAGATCGACGCCGTCAACTCGCCCGAACTGCGCGACGCGGTCGAACACGTGATTGCCGATCTCAACAAGGGCCGCTTGCGCGTGGCCGAGCGCCACGGCGTGGGCCAGTGGACCGTCAACCAATGGGTCAAGAAGGCCGTGCTGCTGAGCTTTCGCCTGAACGAGAACAAGATGATGCGGGCGGGCGACCTTGGCTTCTTCGACAAGGTGGACACCAAATTCGCCCACCTCGATGACGCCGAGATGCGCGCCACCGGCGTGCGCGTGGTGCCCCCCGCAGTGGCGCGGCGCGGCAGCTTCCTGGGCAAGAACGTGGTGCTGATGCCCAGCTTTGTCAACATCGGCGCCTATGTCGACGAGGGCACCATGGTCGACGCCTGGGCCACCGTGGGTTCCTGTGCGCAGATTGGCAAGAACGTGCACCTGTCGGGCGGCGTGGGCATTGGCGGCGTGCTCGAGCCCTTGCAGGCCAACCCGACCATCATCGAAGACAACTGCTTCATCGGTGCGCGCAGCGAAGTCGTCGAAGGCGTGATCGTCGAAGAGAACTCCGTGCTCTCGATGGGCGTCTATATCGGCCAGAGCACCAAGATCTACGACCGCGCCACCGGTGAGGTGAGCTATGGCCGCGTCCCGGCCGGATCGGTCGTGGTTTCCGGTAATTTGCCCAGTGCCGATGGCAAGTACTCGTTGTACTGTGCCGTGATCGTCAAGAAGGTCGACGCCCAGACGCGCGCCAAGACGAGCATCAACGAATTGCTGCGTGCCTGAGGCCGCGGCCCGACACCGGAGCAAACAGACCCATGAGCATCAGCCCGAACAGCACGGCCCCCAACGCCGGCGGCAACATGGAGCGCGTTCTGCGCCTGATGGCGGAGAAGTCCGCGTCCGACGTCTACCTGTCGGCCAACACGCCCATCCTGATCAAGATCAACGGTCAGATCATGCAGTTGTCAGACCAGCCGCTCTCACATGCCCAGCCGCGCCAGTTGCTGGCCGAGTTGCTGACGCCACAACAGCTCGAAGAGCTCGACGACACGGGTGAGTTGAACATCGGTGTGGGCATCACCAAGGTCGGCAGCTTTCGCCTCTCGGCCTTTCGCCAGCGCGGCTCGATTGCTGCGGTGTTCCGCTGCATCCCGTATGTGATCCCGACGCTGGAGTCGCTCAAGGTGCCTGAGATCCTGGGCGACCTGGTGATGGAAAAGCGCGGCCTGATCCTGATGGTGGGCGCCACTGGCACCGGCAAGAGCACCACCCTGGCCGCCATGCTCGAGAAGCGCAACCAGGCCCTGACCGGCCACATCCTGACGATCGAAGACCCGATCGAGTTTCTGTTCACGAACAAGAAGTCGGTGGTTAACCAGCGCGAAGTCGGGCGCGACACCAACAGCCTGCAAGTGGCGCTGAAAAACGCACTGCGTCAAGCCCCGGATTGCATCTTGATCGGTGAAATCCGCGACCGCGAAACCATGACCTCGGCGATTTCCTATTCGCTGTCGGGCCACCTGGTGCTGGCCACCATGCATGCCAACAACAGCTACCACGCGCTGGGGCGCATCCTGTCGTTCTACACGCCCGAAGCACGACCGGCGCTGCTTTCTGACCTGGCCTCGGGCCTGCGCGCCATTGTCTGCCAACGCCTGATCCGCTCCGCAGGTGGTGGGCGCACCCCCGCCGCCGAGGTGCTGCTCAATACCAAGCTGGTGGCCGAGCTGATCGAGCAGGGCGACATCAGCGGCGTCAAGGAAGCCATGGAGAAATCCCTGGCCGACGGCTCGCAAAGCTTTGAGGCCGACCTGGCCAAGATGATCAACACGGGTGTCATCACGCGCGAAGAAGGCCTTGCCTTCGCCGATTCACCGACCAACTTGCTCTGGCGCCTGGACAACGAGTCAGCGCCACTGTCGCGCCAGCCGCCCAAGCCTGACGAACCCGATCCGTCTCTGTTCACCGAAATCGTGCTCGACGTGCGCCCCGAAGAGCAAAAGCTCTCCACCTCATTCGGCCGCCTCGCCTAGTGGCCCAGGCGTTGCAACTGGCCGAGGCGCTGATCGCCCGGCGCTCCGTGACGCCGGACGATGCAGGCTGCCAGGAGCTGTTGAAAGCGCGCCTGGCGCCACTGGGCTTCGAGTGCGAGACCCTCGTGTGGGGGCGGGACGCCTTTCGCGTCACCAACTTGCTGGCCATCCGCCGCGGAGCGAAGCCGGGCCCGACCTTGGCGTTTGCTGGCCACACCGATGTGGTGCCGACGGGACCCCTGGCACAGTGGACCAGCGACCCCTTCGTGCCAAGCCACCGCGACGGCTTGCTGTTTGGCCGCGGCGCTGCGGACATGAAGTCGTCGATCGCGGCGATGACGGTCGCGGTTGAGGCCTTCGTCGGCAAGACCCCGGACCATGCTGGCGCCATCGCCCTGCTCATCACCAGCGACGAAGAAGGGCCCTCGGTGGACGGCACGGTGCGCCTGGTGGAACTCTTGAAGGCGCGCGGTGAGGCCATCGACATGTGCATCGTCGGCGAACCCACCTCCGTCGATGCACTCGGCGACATGATCAAGAACGGGCGCCGCGGCACCTTGTCGGCCAAGCTGCGTGTGATCGGCGTGCAGGGCCATGTGGCTTACCCGCAATTGGCGCGCAACCCGATCCACCAGTTCGCGCCGGCGCTGGCCGAGTTGACGACCACGACCTGGGACGCCGGCAACGACCACTTTCCGCCGACCAGCTTGCAGGTCTCAAACATCCACGCCGGCACCGGCGTCGGCAACGTGATCCCGGGCGAAGCCGTCGTCGACTTCAACTTCCGCTTCTCCACCGAGAGCACGGCCGAGGGCTTGAAGGCGCGCGTGCAGGCCCTGCTCGACCGCCACGGCCTCACGTTCGAGCTGGCCTGGACGCTGGGCGGCCAGCCCTTCCTGACCACCCCCGGCACGCTGACCGAGGCCGTCAGTGCGGCCATTGAAGCTGAATGCGGCCGGCGCCCGGTGCTGTCGACGACGGGTGGCACCTCGGACGGCCGCTTCATTGCGACAATCTGCCCCCAGGTGATCGAACTCGGGCCGCGCAATGCGAGCATCCACAAGATCGACGAGCATGTGGAGGCCGCCGACATCGATCGCCTCGCCAACATCTACCGCGGTGTACTGGAAAGACTGCTGACGTGACCCTGATAGAGATGATCGAGCGCCAAAGCGCCCGCCTCACCCAGGCGGGCGTTTCGTTTGGGCATGGCACCACGAACGCCTTTGACGAAGCAGCGTGGCTGGTGCTGTGGCGCCTGGGCCTGCCGCTCGACGATCTCGACAGCGTGGCCGCGCGCGAGCTGTCCATGGTCGAAAGCGAGTCGATCGAGGCCCTGCTTGACCAGCGCATCACCACCCGCCAACCCGCTGCCTACCTGACACGCCAGGCCTGGTTGCAAGGCGTGGCCTTCTACGTCGACGAACGCAGCATCGTGCCGCGCTCGCTGATTGCCGAGGTGCTGGCCGACGGCACCATCGACGCCTGGCTGGCGCCCGAAACTCGGCGGGTGCTCGACCTGTGTACCGGCAACGGCAGCCTGGCGGTGCTGGCCGCGCTGGCCTGGCCCGAGGTGCAGGTGGCTGCCGCCGACCTCAGCGCCGACGCTCTCGCCGTGGCGCGCATCAACATCGACCAGCATGGCCTGGCCGCGCGCATCGCCCTGCACCAGGGCGACGGCCTGGCCGCCGTGGCGGGACAGCGCTACGACCTGATCCTGTGCAACCCGCCGTATGTGAACAGCGCCTCGATGGCCGCCCTGCCGGCCGAGTACCAGGCCGAACCGGCCCTGGCCCTGGCCGGCGGCGCCGATGGCATGGACTTCATTCGCAGCCTGGTGGCCGGTGCCCCGCAGCACATGACGGCGCAGGCCGTGCTGGTGCTCGAGATCGGCCACGAGCGTGCCCACTTCGAGGCCGCCTTCCCGGCCTTGGACGCCGTCTGGCTGCCCACCAGCGCCGGCGATGACCAGGTGCTGTTGCTGACGCGCGAAGCGCTCAGCGTCTGAGTGCGGCAGAGCCAGGACAATCGCCCCATGCAAGCCGCCGTTCTCCAGGCCTTTGGCCAACCCCTGGCCCTGCTCGACCTGCCGACGCCCACGCCGCTGGCCGACGAAGTCTTGCTGGCCGTCGAAGCCTGCGGCGTCTGCCACTCCGACCTGCACATCGTTGACGGCGACTCACCCGCCTTCAAGGCCGGCACCAAGGCGCAGCTGATCCCGGGCCATGAAGTGGTGGGCCGCGTCGTCGCGCGCGGCGCCGACGTCAGCCATCTCGACGTCGGCCAGCGCGTCGGCGTGGCCTGGCTGCACCATGCCTGCGGTGTCTGCGAGCTGTGCCTCTGGGGTCGCGAAAACCTGTGCCGCAAAGGCACCGTCACCGGCATGACGGTCGATGGCGGTTACGCCGACTTCATGCGCGCCAAGGCCAGCCACGCCTTGCCGAT
>JANNGJ010000499.1:0-1940 GCA_031403815.1 Burkholderiales bacterium
GAGTGCATCGACCGCGAGCCAGTTGCCGAGTTTGCAATGATGCGATCCTGACCAGCTAGGTCAAGGCCAGCTACCTCGACGCCAAAGACATTCAGGCCAACGCCATCAAGGTGGTGACCGAGCGCGGCACCGTGTTCCTGATGGGCCGGGTGACGGAGCGGGAGGCCACGCGTGCTGCCGAACTGGCCCGTGGCGTCTCGGGCGTGCAGAAGGTCGTGCGGGTGTTCGAGATCCTGACCGAGGCCGAGCTCGCTGACCAGAGCACCAAGAAGAACTGAAGCCGCGCGGCGCTACGGCGCCAGCCGCTTGATCAGGCTCGACGTATCCCAGCGCCGGCCGCCCATGCCCTGGACGTCGGCATAGAACTGGTCCACCAGCGCGGTCACTGGCAGTTGCGCGCCATTTCGGCGGGCTTCATCGAGCACCAGGCCCAGGTCCTTGCGCATCCAGTCGACGGCAAAGCCGAAGTCGAACTGGCCTTCCAACATGGTCTTGCCGCGGTTGTCCATCTGCCAGCTTTGGGCGGCGCCTTTGCCGATCACCTCGAGCACCTGGTGCATGTCGAGTCCCGCGCGCTGCCCGAAGGCGATGGCCTCTGCCAGGCCTTGCACCAGGCCGGCGATCGAAATCTGGTTCACCATCTTGGCCAACTGCCCGGCCCCCGACGCGCCCACGTGGGTGACAGCGCGCGCGAAGGCCAGAGCCACCGGCTGGACAGACGCGAAGGCGGTGGCATCGCCGCCGCACATCACCGTCAGGGTGCCATTGACGGCGCCCGCCTGACCGCCTGACACCGGCGCGTCGATGAAGTCCAGCCCGCGCTGCTTCGCGGCGGCGTACAACTCGCGCGCCACCTCGGCCGAGGCCGTCGTGTGGTCGATGAACACCGCGCCCGCAGGCATGCCCGCCAAGGCGCCCTCGTCGCCCAGCACCACCGAGCGCAGGTCATCGTCATTGCCGACGCAGGCGAACACGACGCTTGCGCCCGCCGCCGACGCGCGTGGCGTGGCGGCGTGTCGGCCGCCGTACTCTGCAACCCACGCCGCCGCTTTGCTCGGGGTGCGGTTGTAGACGCAGACGTCGTGACCTGCGCGGGCCAAATGCCCCGCCATCGGGTAGCCCATCACGCCCAAGCCAAGGAAAGCAACGGTCTGCGGCTCGATTGCAAGGTAGGTTCGGGTGCTCATGCGACGAAGTATGCCGCGAGCGACCAGCTATCGCCTTCGTCCCTCAGGGACAGGCCGCGCAGCGGCCAGGGGACAGACGATGCAAACGCCCGAAATGCGATCCGGGTCTCCCGGTCGCGTTTCGCAGCCCCCTCGGGGGGCGGCCACAAGGCGGCCGGGGGCTCACACGATCGTCAAGTGCTCGGTGCCCGAAGCCAGATCGGACGTGCGCGCGCGCTGGCTGTTGAGCTTGATCTGCAGGCGCAGATCGTTGACTGAGTCTGCGTTGCGCAGGGCGTCCTCGTAGGTCACCATGTTGGTTTCGTAGAGTTCGAACAGCGACTGGTCGAAGGTCTGCATCCCGAGTTCGCGCGAGCGCTTCATCAACTCCTTGATGTCACCGACCTCGCCCTTGAAGATCATGTCGGCCACCAACGGGGTGTTGAGCAGGATCTCGACCGCCGCGATGCGGCCGCGGCCCTCCTGGCGTGGCAGCAGGCGCTGTGAGATCAAGGCCTTGAGGTTGAGCGACAAGTCCATCAGCAACTGGGCGCGGCGTTCCTCGGGGAAGAAGTTGATGATCCGGTCCAGCGCCTGGTTCGAGCTGTTGGCGTGCAGCGTGGCCAGGCAGAGGTGGCCGGTTTCGGCGAAGGCGACGGCGTGCTCCATGGTCTCGCGGTCGCGGATCTCGCCCATCAGGATCACGTCGGGCGCCTGGCGCAGCGTGTTCTTCAGCGCTGGCGCCCAGTCGTCGGTGTCGATGCCGACCTCGCG
>JANNGJ010000500.1:0-5468 GCA_031403815.1 Burkholderiales bacterium
CCAGCGGCGCAGGTCGGCGGGCTTGGTCAGCAGTTGCAGCTTCATGCAGATCTGCTCGTCCAGGCCCTGCTCGTGCAGCATGCGCGGTACCTTGTAAATGGTGTCCACGTCCCACATCGAGATCACGCCGTGCGGCAGCACATTGGTGAACAGCGAAATCTTCTCGCGCTCTTCGTCAGGAATGGCGCGGTCGGCGCGGCACAGCAGCACGTCGGGCTGGATGCCGATTTCGCGCAGCTTTTGCACCGTGTGCTGGGTCGGTTTGGTCTTCAACTCGCCGGCCGCGGCGATCCAGGGCACATAGGTCAGGTGCACGAAGGCGGTGTTGCTCGGCCCCAATTTCAGGCTCATCTGGCGCACGGCCTCAAGGAAGGGCAGGGACTCGATGTCGCCCACCGTGCCACCGATCTCGACGATGGCCACATCCACCGGCGAGGCCTCGGCCCCGCGCTTGACGAAAGTCTGGATCTCGTTGGTGACATGCGGGATCACCTGCACCGTCTTGCCCAGGTAGTCGCCGCGGCGCTCCTTCTCCAGCACCGTCTTGTAGATCTGACCGGTGGTGAAGTTGTTCGACTTCCTCATCCGCGTGGTGATGAAGCGCTCGTAGTGGCCGAGGTCGAGGTCGGTCTCGGCGCCGTCGTCGGTGACGAAAACCTCGCCATGCTGAAACGGGCTCATGGTGCCCGGATCGACGTTCAGATACGGGTCGAGCTTGATCAGGGTGACCTTGAGGCCGCGCGATTCGAGGATCGCGGCCAGGGACGCCGACGCGATGCCCTTGCCCAGGGAAGACACCACACCGCCGGTGACGAAGACAAACTTGGTCATGTCATGCGGCATTCAGGTCCTGGCCTAGGCGCCATCCACGAATGCCATGCTGGTAAAGCGCGATTATATCGACGGGGTCCCGGGCCTTATGGGGGCGCTCAGACGATCTTCTCGTCTGGCGTGGTGATCTTCTTCATCGGTGGGAAGCGCCCCGATGAGGCGCGCAGCGGGTGGGTGCTGTCGCCGCCGTCCCAGCGCGGGCTGTCGATGCTCTCGAAGACTTCCTTCAGGCGTTGGCCCCAGGTGCTGCGGATCATCTGAAAGTAGGGGTTGCGCTCGTCGATGCAGACGAAGTCGTCACTCTGCAGGGCGTCGGCGCGATAGACCAGCAGGTCCAGCGGCAGGCCGACAGAGAGGTTGGATTTCAGGGTCGAGTCCATCGACACCAGGGCGCATTTGGCGGCTTCGTCGAGCGGCGTCGCCGGTGTGATGACGCGGTCGAGGATGGGTTTGCCGTACTTGCTTTCGCCAATCTGGAAGTAGGGCGTTTCGCGCGTGGCTTCGATGAAGTTGCCCGGCGCATAAACCATGAACAGACGCATCGCCTCGTTGCCTATCTGGCCGCCCAGGATGAAGCTGGCGTTGAAGTCGATGCCCGATTGCTTGAGCGCAGCGCCGTCCTGGGCATAGACGCGGCGCACGGCGCTGCCCAGCACGCGCGCCGCATCGAACAGGCTCTTGCAGTTCCAGATCGTCAGGCCCTCCTGGTCGTCGCCGCCGTCGATCTTCTCGACTTGCAGGATCTCGCGCACCGACTGCGAGATGGACAGGTTGCCGCCCGACAGCAGGGCCATGAAGCGCTCGCCCGGCTTCTCGTAAATCATCATCTTGCGAAAGCTGGCGATGTGGTCGAGGCCGGCGTTGGTGCGCGAGTCCGACAGGAACACGAGGCCGGCATCGAGGCGAATGGCTACGCAATAGGTCATGGTGTTGGCTTGCTCAATGGCTCAGTTTCTTCAGGCGGTACAGCGCTTCGAGCGCTTCGCGCGGCGTGAGGCTATCAGGGTCGAGGTCGGCCAGGGCGTCTTCCACGGGCGAGGGCGTGGCGCTCGCGGGCTCGGGCGCGGCGGCGAACAGATCGACCTGCAAATCGTTGGCGCGCTGGTTCGCCTCCAACGCTTCGAGCGCGCCGCGTGCCTGGCGCACCACCGCGGCCGGCATGCCCGCCAGCCGAGCGACTTGCACGCCATAGCTGCGGCTGGCCGGGCCGGGTTGCACTTCGTGCAGGAAGACGATGTCGTGGCCGCCGCTTTCCACCGCCGACACATGCATGTTGACTGCGCCGGCGTGCTTTGCGGGAAAGGCCGTCAACTCGAAGTAATGCGTCGCAAACAGCGTGAACGAGCGGTTGCGGTCGTGCAGGTGGCTGGCGATGGCGCCGGCCAGCGCCAGGCCGTCGAAGGTGGAGGTGCCGCGACCGATCTCGTCCATCAAGACCAGCGACTGCTCGGTCGCGCCGTGCAGGATGGCGGCGCCCTCCGTCATCTCGACCATGAAGGTCGATTGCGCGTTGGCCAGGTCGTCGGCCGCGCCGATGCGGGTGTGGATGGCGTCGATCGGGCCCAGTCGGCAGGCCTGGGCCGGCACGTAGGAGCCCATGGCAGCCAGCAGCACGATGAGGGCCACCTGGCGCATGTAGGTGCTCTTGCCGCCCATGTTCGGGCCGGTGATGACCAACAAGCGGGTCTTGGCGTCGAGCCGGCAATGGTTGGCAATGAAATCTCCCGCCCCCGTTTCCAGCAGGCGGGCCTGGACGACGGGATGACGCCCGGCCTCGATGTCGATGCACGGGTGCGAGACGAAGCTGGGCCGGCACCAACCGAGCGTGGCCGCGCGCTCGGCCAGCGCCGCCAACGCGTCGAGCGCCGCCAGCGCGCGGGCCAGCGCTGCCAGCGTGGCCAAGTGCGGCTGCAGGCTGTCTTGCAGTTGCTCGTACAGCCACTTCTCGCGCGCCAGCGCGCGTTCCTCGGCGGCCAGGGCCTTGTCTTCGAAGGCCTTCAACTCGGGCGTGATGTAGCGCTCGGCGTTCTTCAGGGTTTGCCGGCGCTGGTAGTCGACCGGCACCTTGTCGAGGTGCGAGCCGGTGACCTCGATGTAGAAGCCGTGCACCTTGTTGAACTGCACGCGCAGGTTGGGGATGGCCGTGCGCTGGCGCTCGCGCGCCTCGAGGTCGAGCAGGAAGGCGTCGCAGTTCTGTGTGATGGCCTGCAACTCGTCGAGCGCGCTGTCGTGGCCGTGCGCGATCACACCGCCGTCGCGCACCAGCGCGGCCGGTTCAGTGGCGATGGCCGAGACCAACAGCGCGCTGATGGCCGGGTCGGGCTGCAGGCCACCTTGCATCTCCGCCAGCAGCGCGGCGCCAGCCGGCACCGTGGCGCGCAGGGCGGGCAGGGTGTGCAGCGAGTCGCGCAGCCCCGCCAGTTCGCGCGGCCGCACCTGGCGCAGCGCGATGCGCGACACGATGCGCTCGACATCGCTGACGCCGCGCAGGGCGTCACGCAGCGGCGCAAAACCGTGGGCGATCAATTGGGCGATGGCGTCATGGCGCCCGCTGGCCTGCTCGCGTGCGCGCTGCGGGTGCGTCAGCCAATGGCGCAACGTGCGGCTGCCCATGCCGGTGCGGCAGGTGTCGAGCAAGGACAGCAGGGTCGGGCTGGTCTCGCCGCGCAGGGTCTGCGTCAGCTCCAGATTGCGGTGGCTGGCGGGGGGCAGATCGAGCAGGTCGCTGGCCCGCTCCACGCTCAGGCTGCGCACGTGGGCCAGGGCCTGGCTCTGGGTGTGATGGGCGTAGGCCAACAATGCGGCGGCCGCGGCCTGCGCCAGCGGCAAGTCCTGCGCGCCAAAGCCAGCCAGGCTGGCCACCTGCAATTGCTCGCAGAGTTTGCGCAGGCCCAGGGCCGTGTCGAACTGCCAGGCAGGGCGCGACGTGATCGCGATGCCACTGGCGGCCACCCGTGTGGGCAAGGCGTCGCGGTCGGCGCACAGCAGCTCGGCGGCATCCAGGCGCGCCAGCCAGGCCGGCAGCTCGCGCTCGCTGCACTCCGTCAGCCCCAAGCGTCCGCTGGCCAGACCCAGCCAGGCCAGGCCAAAGCCAGCGCCCCGGCCTGGTTCACGGTGGATCGACAGCAACAGGGCGTCCTGGCGCTCGGCCAGCAACGCGTTGTCAGTGATCGTGCCGGGGGTGACCACACGCACCACCTTGCGCTCGACCGGGCCCTTGGCCGTGGCCACATCGCCGACCTGCTCGGCGATGGCCACGGCAATGCCGTGCTTGACCAGTTTGGCGAGGTAGCTCTCCAACGCGTGCACCGGCACGCCGGCCATCACCACCGGCTCACCGGCCGAGGTGCCGCGGGTCGTCAGGGTGATGTCGAGCAGGCGGTTCGCCTGGCGTGCGTCGTCGTAGAAGACTTCGTAGAAGTCGCCCATGCGAAAGAACACCAGGCTGTCGGGGTGTTCGGCCTTGATGCGCAGGTACTGCGCCATCACGGGGGTGTGGGCGGCGAAATCCACGGGCATCTCCGCAGGCGCTTCAGGACGGCGTGCTGTCGGCCTTCTTCAGGCGCACCGCGCTGCGTTTGAGCGGGGCGGGTACGTCGGCGCTCTCGACCAAGCTGGCGGCCAGGACCGTCTCAGGGGTGACCGCTGCCACTTCCGGCACCGGCTCGCTGCCGTCCTTCGCGTCCTTGATGACCCGGCTGAAGGGCGTGAGCATCTGCACCAGTTGGCCGTAGATCTTGGGGCAGCCGGCCACCACTTCACGTTGGTAGAGGTAGTCGGACTCGCCGGTGAAGTTGCCGATCAAACCACCGGCTTCCGTGATCATCAGCGAGCCGGCGGCCACATCCCAGGGCGAGAGGCCCGTCTCGAAGAAGCCGTCGTACCAGCCGGCAGCGACATAGCAGAGGTCGAGTGCCGCTGCGCCGGGACGGCGCAGGCCGGCGCACTGCGACATCACGGTCTCCATCATCTTCAGGTAGCGGCCCAGGTTGTCGCCCTTGCGGAAGGGGAAGCCGGTGCCGATCAAGGCGTCGGCCATGCGCAGGCGCTTGGACACGCGCAGGCGACGGTCATTGAGAAAGGCGCCGCGGCCTTTGCTGGCAAAGAACAGGTCGTTGCGCGACGGGTCGTAAACGACGGCCTGCTCGACCTTGCCGCGGAACGCCAAAGCGATCGACACCGCGTACACCGGCAGGCCGTGGATGAAGTTGGTGGTGCCGTCGAGCGGGTCGATGATCCAGAGGTACTCGCTGTGCTTGGCGCCGTGTTGGCGGCCCGACTCTTCCGCCAGGATGCCGTGGCCTGGGTAGGCCGTCAGGAGGATTTCAATGACCGCCTGCTCGGCAGCCTGGTCGACTTCGGTGACGAAGTCATTCACTCCTTTGGCCGTGACCTGCAGGCGCTCGACGTCGAGCGCGGCGCGGTTGATGGTCGATACGGCTGGGCGGGGCGCCTTGTCGGCGATGTTCAGCATGGGGTGGAGCGTCTGCGTCATAGGGCAACCTGCGGGGCGGGGCAAAGGATCGATCGGCGGGGAGAAAGAGCGGGCGGCGACAATCGGGACCGCTCCTGACGCAGCAGCGTTCAGGGCAACGCGATTTTAGCCGGCCATGCCTCAGACCCTCGTCCCGACCACC
>JANNGJ010000501.1:0-4544 GCA_031403815.1 Burkholderiales bacterium
CCCCGTTCGCTGCGTCATCGCCGACGACGAACGCCTCATGCGCGAACAGTTGCGCGCGCGCCTGGCCGAGGTCTGGCCCGAGTTGCAAATCGTGGCGGAGGCCCGCAACGGCAGCGAGGCCGTCGCGCTGGTGGCCGAGCACCGGCCCGAACTGGTCTTCCTCGACATCCGCATGCCGGGGCTGACGGGCGTTGAAGCCGCGCGCCAAATCGCGCAGATGGAGGTGGGCGACGACGAGTTGCTGCCCGAAATCGTCTTCATCACCGCCTACGACCAATATGCCGTCGAGGCTTTCGAGCAGGGTGTGGCCGACTATGTATTGAAGCCCGCCGAGCGCGAGCGCCTGGCGGTGACGGTGCAGCGCATTCAGAAGCGCCTGGCCGCGCGCGATGCTGGCGAGGCGAGCAGTGGTGGCGACGGCGCTCCACTGCAACAGCTGCTGCACACGCTGGCGGCCAAGATGAACCCGGCCGGCGGCGCGCCGAAGTACCTGCAATGGATCCAGGCCACCGTCGGCCAGGCGATCCAGATGATTGCGGTTGACGAGGTGCTGTTCTTCATCAGCGATGAGAAATACACCCGGGTACAGACCGCGACCGTCGAAGCCTTGATCCGAAAGCCGATCAAGGAACTGGTCGACGAGGTCGACCCGCAATTGTTCTGGCAGATCCACCGCAGCACCCTGGTCAACGCCAAGGCCATCGCCAATGTGACCCGCGATTTCCGCGGCCGCCAGATCGTGGCCGTGCGAGGCCACAACGAGAAGCTGGAAGTCAGCCGCAGCTACCTGGGGCTGTTCAAGGGCATGTAGTGGCTGATCGCAGCGTCAGCGCGGCTCGAATTTGACGACCTCGCCGCTGTCGAGCTTGACGTGCAGCGCGTCGCCGGCAAGGCGAACTTCATTGCACGCCGGCCCCCGATTGATGCGGTCCGTGCACAGGCGCGTGCCGTCGGCACGCCACGTGCCATTGACGCTTGTGCCGCGGCTGGTATTCACGTAGTAGTAGCCGGCGGCCTGGTATTGCAGCCGCATCGAGCTGCCATCGGCCAAGGGGACGTGGAAGACCTTGCCGGCCAAGCGCTGCCTCAAATCCTCGGCGGTCAGAGGCTTGGCGTCGGACGGAAAGTCAACGGGCGCGGCTGGCGGCACTGCCGTTTGGGCCAGCGCGGCGCCGGCCGATATCGTCAGGGCCAGAGTGGCGAAGCGCAGTGTCAGCATGGCGGTGTCCGGGAGAAATCGGCGACGCGCCCATGCTGCCTCAAACCGCGGCGCCTGTCATCTGCCGTCGATTGGCACCGGCACGGCAGCCACGCGCGCGGCAGCCTCAGCACGCTGCCGCTTCAGGCGTTCCAGCGGGTTCTCCTTGGCGCCCACCGTCTCATTGAGCTTCATCTCGGCGATGAAGCGGCTGGGTACACCGGCCACGGTGTCGCGGCCACGCTTCCTGCGCCGCAGGGTGCTCACGGCCAGCGTGGTGCGCGCGCGGGTGACGCCGACGTACATCAAGCGGCGCTCTTCTTCGAGTCGCTCGGGCGTCATGTCACTGTCCTTGTCCTCGCTGCCGCTGCGGAACGGCAACAGGCCCTCATTCACGCCGGCCAGCACCACGTGCTGCCACTCCAGGCCCTTGGCAGCATGCAAGGTAGAGAGCGTGACCACGTCCTGATCGGTGTCACGTTCGGCCAGGCTGATGATGACGCTGATGGTCTGCGCCACTTCGAGCACGCTGTGCTTCTCGCTCTCGAACGTGCCACCGACTTCCGTCACCTCGCCGCCGCAGCGGCGTGCCATCCAGTTGATGAAGTCGAGCACATTGCTCCAGCGCGCAGTGGCCAGCTTCTCGCTGTCCTCTCCATCAAACAGGTGCTGCTCGTAGCCGATGTCCTTGAGCCAGCCGAGCAAGAAAGTCTTGGCATCTTCGCTGCCGGTGGTGTGGCGCGCACGGTACTCGAGGTCATTGATGTGGCGACCGAACTCGTGCAACGAGCCGATGGCCTTCTTGCTCAGCACGGTGCCCAGGGAGTCCGAGAACAGCGCCTCGAACAGGCTGCACTTCCAGCGCCCGGCAAACTCGCCCAGCGTGGCCAGAGTCTGGTGGCCGATGCCGCGCTTGGGCGTGGCCACGGCGCGCAGGAAGGCCGGGTCGTCGTCCTGGTTGACCCACAGGCGCAGCCAGGCACACAGGTCGCGGATCTCGGCGCGGTCGAAAAAGCTCTGCCCGCCCGACACCTTGTACGGGATCGCCGCGATGCGCAGCTTTTGCTCGAACACCCGTGCCTGGTGGTTGGCGCGGTAGAGCACGGCGAAGTCGCTGAACTTGACCTGGCCGCCCTCCGCGCGCTTGGCCTGGATCAGCGCCACGGCGCGTTCGGCCTCGTGTTCTTCACCATCGCATTCGACCACCCGCACCGGCTCGCCGTCGCCGAAGGCGCTCCACAGCTTCTTCGGGAAGATCTTCGGGTTGGCGGCGATGACGCAGTTGGCCGCGCGCAGAATGTTGCCGGTGGAGCGGTAGTTCTGCTCCAGGGCAATGACCTTCAGCTTCGGGTAGTCCTGCGGCAGGCGCTTCAGGTTGTCGATGGTGGCGCCGCGCCAGCCGTAGATGCTCTGGTCATCATCGCCTACCGCGGTGAAGACGCCGCGCTCGCCGACCAGGGCCTTGAGCAGTTCGTACTGCACGGCGTTGGTGTCCTGGTATTCATCGACCAGGATATGGCGGAAGGTGTCTTGCCACTTCGCGCGCACTTCAGCGTCGCGCTGCAACAGCTTGAGCGGCAGGCCGATCAAGTCGTCGAAGTCCACCGCCTGGAAGGCCGCGAGGCGCTCTTCGTAGCGCTGCATCACCCGCGCCGCCACTTGCTCGTCGGCATCGGCCGCCGCACTGGCGGCGCCCGCGCTGTCGAGACCCTGGTTTTTCCACAGGCTGATGGTCCATTGCCACTGGCGCGCCAACTTGGCGTCTGTCGTGCCACCGGCATCGCGCAGCATGCCGAGCACATCGTCGCTGTCCATGATCGAGAACTGCGGCTTGAGGCCGACGCGTTCGCCGTCGGCGCGCAGCATGCGCACGCCGAGGGAGTGAAAGGTGCTGACGGCCAGGTCCTTGGCGGCGCGCGCGCCGATCAAGGCCTTGGCCCGCTCGCGCATCTCCTGCGCGGCCTTGTTGGTGAAGGTGATGGCGGCGATCTGCCGGGCCGCCACGTCACTCTGCAGCAGCTTGGCGATCTTGTGCACGATGACCCGCGTCTTACCCGAGCCGGCGCCGGCCAGCACCAGGCAGGGGGTGCCCAGGTGATAGACGGCTTCGAGCTGGGCAGGGTTGAGGGTGTCGGACATCGGCGCGGGCTTCAGGGCGGCGGATCGTACCCGCCGCTGCGGCTAGGCCCTGTGGTAAAGCCGGCGTCGGGCGGCGCGGGGATACTGCGCGTGCCATGCAGTCGATCCTGGCCGTCACCACGCCCTTCTTTGCCCTCGTGCTGTGCGGCTACCTCGCTGCGCGCCAGCGGGTACTGCCGGAATCGGCGATCCCGGGCCTGAACGCCTTCGTCCTCTACTTCGCGCTGCCCTGTTTGCTGTTTCGCTTCGGCATGAGCACGCCGCTGGGCCAGTTGCTCAACCCGGTGGTCCTGATGGTGTACTTGACAAGCGCCTTGCTCATCGTCGCCTTCACCATCGGGGTGACGCTCTCGCCCGCCGTGCCGATGAAGGACGCGGCCTTCGGCGCTCTGGTAGCGGCGTTCCCGAACACCGGCTTCATGGGGGTGCCCCTGCTCGTGGCCTTGCTGGGGGCCGCCGCGGCCGGGCCGGTGATCAGCAGCGTGCTGGCCGATTTGTTCGTCACCAGCTCGCTGTGCATCGCCCTGGCGCAAGCCCAGGACGCGCGCGGCGCGGGGGCACGCGCGGCCGCAAGCAAGGTGTTGCGCGGCACGCTCTCCAACCCGCTGCCTTGGGCGATTGCACTGGGCGCCGCGGCGTCTGCCGCCGGCATCCAACTGGTGGGGCCGCCCGACGTGATCGTGCGCATGCTGGCCGATGCAGCCAGCCCGGTGGCCCTGTTCACGATTGGCGCGGTGCTGTGGCGTGCCGGGCAGCACGCGCACACGCGCACGCCACCGGCGCTCTACCTGCCGGTGGCCGCCATCAAGTTGCTGGTGCACCCCTTGCTGGTCTTTGCGCTGTGCGCAGCAGCCCGCGCCTTGGGGGCGCCGCTGTCGGCGTTTGAAGTCACGGTGTTGACCCTGGCCGCGGCGCTGCCCAGCGCCAGCAATGTGTCCTTGCTGGCCGAGCGTTACGGCGCCGACAACGGCCGCGTCGCGCGCATCATCCTGGCCTCCACAGTGCTCGCCTTCGGCTCTTTCTCGCTGCTGGCCTGGGTCTTCGGGGTCACCGTGGTCCCCTGACGGGCCCAGGGCGCGGAGATATTCCACACAGCCGGCGCCTGCCAGGGCGGCGGGGGTGGTCAGGGTCAACGCGCGGCTGCACACTGGCGTTGCTCAGGTTACGCACACTGGAGACTCCCTTGAAGAAACAATTTCTCACCACT
>JANNGJ010000502.1:0-2513 GCA_031403815.1 Burkholderiales bacterium
AATGGCCGTACGGCATTGGCTGGAGGCCAGGATGGCCTCCGAGACCTTGGCCTTGATGATGTAGGTCTGGTAGGCCGGCAGGGCCACGGCAGCCAGGATGCCGATGATGGCCACGACGATCATCAGTTCGATCAGCGTGAAGCCTTGTTGCATGCGTTTCATGGGTGTTCCTCGGGAGTGAATGAGAAGAGTTGGCAACATCTTGTGACGCATAGGCCGTGCCAGCACATTTGCGGGGTCTTTCGCCCCTAGCTCACGCCATCACATGCCCCAGCCGACGGCCTTTGTCGCATTTGGCGGCGAGAGTGACGCGTTTTGTCACTCGCGAGCGCCCTACGTCTGGCCCGCCGAAGGCCCGAAGAACGTCGAGATCGTCGAGATCGTCGAGATCGTCGAACACCACTGAAGGAGGTTGAAGCACGCGCACCGTGCCCCCGGTTTCTTCCGGCGAAATGTTGAACGAAGAGTTTCTGACGCCGCTCGGGCTGACGAAGTACCGGCTGGCCAAGGACATCGGCGTGCCCGCTCAGCGCATCGGCGACATCGTGGCCGGCAAGCGCGCCATCACGGCCACCGCCACCGTTCACAACCTCACGGTTGTGACGCACAACGTGGCCGATTTCTCGCACTTCAAAGTGCGGGTGTTGAACCCGTTCAAGGAAGCCAAGCGCTGATACGCACCGTTCGCATCGAGCTGGAAATCCCGATCATCCTGAGCCAGTCGAAGGAGGAGCTCGCCCGCTCAGCCCGCCCGATCAAGCTTGTCGAGCAGGGTCAGCGCGCGCTTGGGGTGACCACGCGCTGCGCGTGTCTCAAAACGCACCCGGGCATCGTAGTTGGCCAATGCCACGGTCGCGAGTTCGTCCATCAGCTTGTTGATGCTGATCGAGTTGGACCGCGCGAGGGCCTTCAGGCGTTCATGTTTGTCGTCGGGCAATCGGATCGTCAAGGTGGACATGGGAAGACCTCCAGGCATTGCCCATCACAGGCTGGTGATGGTCGCTCAAACCGGCGCGAACCGTGTCGCCCTGAGCTTCAAACGCCGCTCATCCTGAGCCTGTCGAAGGAGGGGCTTCGACAGGCTCAGCCCGAACGGGATCTCAGCGCAGCTACGCGCCCCCGAGCGAAAGGGTCTGCCCGCTCTGCAGCGCCGAGATCCGGTGCCGGCTGCCCAGCGCCGCAATCTGCGCCATCACGGCCTTCACTTCCCCCGGCTTGATGTGGGTGATGTGAACCGTGACGCTGCCCTCCAGCTGCGCCAGCTCGGCGCCGAGCATCGACGGACACAGGTGGCTGGAGATCTTGGCCAGGGCGCGCTCTTCGTCACTGAACGCGGTTTCGATCACCAGGTGCGCCAGCGGCAGGCTGCGCAGGCGCTGCCACAGGGCTGGGTTGGGGCCGGTGTCACCAGTGAACACCCAGGCGCCGGCGTCGCCACCCCCTTCTCGCGGCAGCACCGCAAAGCCGACAGCGGGCACGGTGTGGGTGGCGGGCAGTACCTCGATGCGGTGCGCGCCCAGGGCCAGCACATCGCCGACGGCAAAGGGCTCAAAGGCCAGCATTGGTTTCTCGGCGCTGGGCAGGCGCGTGAAGTCGGGCCAGATCACGCCGTTGAAGATGTGTTTGCGCAATGCTTCGAGCGTGGCCGGCAAGGCGTGCACGACGATGGGCGGTGCGTTGACGCGGCGCCGCGCCACGCTGTCGGCCAAGAGGCCGATGGCCAGCACGTGGTCGAGGTGCGAGTGGCTGATGCAGATGTGGTCGATGCGCGCCAGCTCGTCGAGCGTGAGGTCGCCCACGCCAGTGCCGGCGTCGATCAGCACATCGGCGTCGAGCAGGAAAGAGGTGGTGCGGCTGCCGGCGGCAATCGAGCCCGAGCAGCCGAGCACCCGGATGGTGGAAGCAGTCATCGGGGGGCCGCGTCGTCGCGGCCGGAGGGGCTCAAAGTTGGATGAATTGCATCTGCGTGCCGGCGAGTTCGATCACGTCGCCGTTGCGCAGGTGCGCGGAGTCGCCAGCCAGCTGGGAGCCGTTGACGGTGGGTTTAGCCACGCCTTCAACGTGCGCCAGCACATAGCCGCCCGGGCGCTTGGTGATGGAGGCCACCTGCACGCCGGGTTTGCCGACGGTGGTGACCACCTTGGTGAGCATGACTTCGCGGCCCGAGGCGGCGCCGTTGAGCACCTTGATGGCGGCGCCGCCGGGTGAGCTGTTCAGGCTGCCGAAGCCGGAGTTGACGCTGGCCGGCGCGGTGTGGGCGAAGGTGGCGCGGTCCCCGGTGGCCACCGAGGGCACCACGGCCCCTGGCTTCATGATCATGGTCTTCTCGTAGTCGACGCCGTCTTCGACCAGGTACTTGATCTTGTACTTGCCGATCTCCACCGTGTCGTTGTGCGCCAGCAGCTGCTTCTTGACGGCCTTGCCGTTGATGTAGGTGCCGTTGGTGCTGTTCAGGTCTTCGATGAAGACATCCGAGCCCACCATCTGCAGCACGGCGTGTTCGCCGCTGACCG
>JANNGJ010000503.1:0-9516 GCA_031403815.1 Burkholderiales bacterium
GAAGTGGGCGACGGCACGGGCACCAGGCTCTGGCGACGAACTTTTATACGGCCTCGACGCCACCAGCCGTGCCATCCTGTCGCCCGAGAGCGCGTAGGACAACATCCAGCGCGTCTTCCGCCTTCGCGAGGCCTTGCGAGGTATCCACGGGCTGACCGGTCAGGAAGAACGGCGGCGTGATCCGCGAGCCGTTGCGTTCGCCGGCACGACGATGGTCCTGCACCCGTTGCTCGTCGGTGCGATCGGCCATCTCGGCGTTGAAACGACTGATGGGATGCAGGCCGGACATTCGCCCTGGACAATTCACGTTGGGATTCGGGGTCGCTGACCACGACCACAGGGTCTGTTCGTCAGCGAACAGATGCGGAATACCGCTCGCGGCAGACTGCTTCGAGTCGATTGCGCAATCACCCCATCGGAGACTCGATGTCCAGTACGGCGTTGAAGTGGGGCCTCATGTTGATCGGCGTCAGTGCATTGCTGGCGATGGCGGGGCTGGCCGCGCCGGTGCAGCTTTGGCGCACCGGCGAGGTGCCGCAGCCCGAATTGCAGTACCTGCCGTCTCCTCGCGACACGGGCAAGTCCACGCGCGTGTGGATCGACGCCGACGCCGCGTGCGGCACCGGCAAGCGCCGCGACCCCGACGATTGCCTTGCGCTGCTCTCGCTGGCGAGCGCAACCCACATCGAAATCGCCGGCATTTCGACGGTCTTCGGCAACGCACCGGTTTCTGAATCCGACCACGTGATGCGCACATTGGTGCAGGCGCTGGGCAGCTACGCCGGTCGTCCCGTGGCTGCCGCCCTGCCCGTTTTCAAGGGTTGCGGTGCCGCCGCGCAGAAGTGCCTCGAAAACGGAGGCAGCCTCGACGCCCAGGCCACCCTGCGGCAGGCCTTGCAGCGCGGCACCCTCGACATCGTGGCGCTGGGTCCGCTGACCAATCTGGCAGCCGTGCTCGCCAGCGAACCCGCCTTGGCCAGCCGCATCACCCGCGTGATCGCCGTGATGGGCCGCCGACCGGGCCATCGCTTTCACCCCAGCGAGAATCGCGCCACCGGCGCCATGCTTTTCGGCCACGGGCCGGTCTTCCGCGATCTCAATGCGGTGCTCGACACCCAGGCCGTCTCGGTCCCGCTGGCCTCGGGCGTCCCGGTGATCCTGATCCCGTACACGGCGGCGCGACAAGTGTCGATGACCGGGGCCGATCTCGACCGCATCGCGCGCACGGGCCCTGCGGGGCAGTGGGTGGCCGAGCGCAGCCGCGCATGGCTCGAGTTCTGGCGCAGAGAAGCGGGGCTGGACGGCTTCTACCCCTTCGACCTGATGGCCGCCGCCTACCTGCGCGAGCCCACGAACTTTGATTGCGCCAGCGTGACCGCCTGGATGGGCGACGACGCGCTGCTGCCTTGGTTCGGCGGCGGCCCGGCGCTGCTGGTGGCACAACAAGCCGCCCTGCCGACTTCCGCAACTTTCACCATCCAGGTGTTGTACTGCGATGTCGTGCGTGTCCGGGTTGAGAAGTTGTTCCCGTAGCGAGACCGCAACCCGACCCAGACACTGAAAAAGCGCCCCGGCTGGCGGCGAGCGCGGTCAGCGGTCGGCAGCAGGCGGCTCAACCGGAGTCGCGGACCCTGCGGTCGACGTCGAGACCGATCCGTCGGGCGAGATCACCTCTTCATCCAGCGCCGCCAGTACGGCTTGCGGCCTCATCGGCTGCTGCATCACGACCGCATCCGAGTCATGCCGATCCTTCACGTTGGGCAGGTCGCGCCGCAGTTCCTCGATCAGGTCGATCAGCTTGGCTGTCTTCTGCTCGATCAGCAGCGTCACCTTCAAGTCGAGGTGGTCACGTTGTTCGCCCAGCTTGGCGACGCGGTTCTGCTTGATCAGCACGACGGTCGTCGTCAACAGCGCGGCAAGACCGAGCAGGCCTTGCAGCCAGAAAAAGGGGGCCGCGTCGAAAGGGGCCCTGCCCGATACTGTCAAGGCCAGGTTGGCGCCCATCCATGTCGCGACGAACAGCAGGATGGCGACCAGGAAGGCCGGCCGCCCGACAAAACCGCCGATGCGCTCGGCGTGGCGCTGCGAGGCACTGCGCTTCTGTTCCTCGCGGCTGTAGAAGTCATGCACGGCAGCGATGTTCTGGCCGATCTGTCCGCTCTCGGCGCTGTCGGCGCTCTCCCCGCTGGCCGTGTCGGCCGGCGGTCGCGGTCTCACTTCGGGCGTGGCCACTTGACCTGCCTGTCCGGCTGGCTCAGCTGTCCGGCACGAAGTTGCTTCACGGCCTGAACCACGGCGCGGGCGACATTGCGCGCCTCCTCCTGCACCGCCTTGTCCTTGTCGAGCGCTTCGTGGCTGTTGTAGTAGGGCTCGTAGTAGCCGATGTAGCGGTCGAGCTTGGCGGCAGCGCCGGCATCGATCAGCCCCATCCATTCCAGCCAGTCGGTGAGGTTGCGCCGGTGCGCCTCGACGCCGGCCACGTCACCGTGCACCACGACACCATAAGCGCGGCCGGCCACGTGCTTCGGGTAGTCCCAGCCCTGCTGCTCGATGCGTTTGGCCTCGGCCACATGCTTGCCATGGGTCGTCGTCGGGTCGGGGTTGCCGCCGTCGGCACAGACCATGCGATCGATCATCAGCTTGAGTGGGCTCGGCGACTGGTACCAGTAGGTCGGTGCCAGGATGATCACGGCGTGGGCCGCGACCCAGCGTTCGTAGATTTCCGCCATCCAGTCGGCGGCCTGGTCCAGCGCATGGTTCGGGTAGCAACTGCAGGGCCAGTGGCACAGCGGCATGGCGCTGGACACGCAGCCCTTGCAAGGGTGGATGTTGCGGCCGTACTCCGACGTGACCAAGCTCAGGTCCAGCACATCGGCCTGCAGGCCGGCGCGCTCGACGACGCGCTGCGCGATCTCGGTCAGGCGCCAGGTCTTGGAGATTTCGCCCGGACAGGTGCCGTCGTTGCGTGCGCTGCCGCAGATCAGCAGCACGCGTGACGGCGCACTGGCGTCGCTCCACCGCTTCTGGGCCGCCTTCAGGCGCTTGCGGGTGTCCAGCCATTGCACCGATATCTCGTAAGTGGGGTCGGCAAAGCCGCGGCCGGCCGGTCGGGTGATCGGCGCCTTGCGGCCCTCCTGCACGGCCCCCCACGCGATGGCCTCGAGGCGCGCAATGGCATCGCGTTCGGCTTCGAACGCCGGGTCGTAGTAGCGCCCATTGAAACGCTCGCGAAACTGTGCGCGCGTCAACGGCGCCGGGGCTTGCCCGGTGCGGATCTTGGTCATGGGGTTACCTGATTGGTGCTGCGCATCGGTTGGCGTGCTCGCGGCGCGAGCGCCATGTCATCAGCCATGGCAAGCCCGCAAAGAAGTAACGGTGCATTGCCGACACGGCCTGGGGCCTCAGGGGGTCGTTACGCCTTCAATCTGAACACGGGGGTGATTCATCAGGATCTCCAGGTGGTGACGCTTGGCGCGCCGTTTGAAATCGCCGGCCGCCGATCGCGGCCAGGCGGAAAGAGTGTTCAGGGCTTGCGCGTCATCCTCAATCGAGTACTCGCCGGAAGAGCCGAATCCAGCTGAACCGTCTATCGCTTCCATCCGGGGTGAGAACTTTCCGCCCACGCGAAGGTCGACTGCGGCGGCAGTTGTGTGGCAGTCCGGCGATGCGCTGTTCCCCGCTTTGATGTCTTCAGGCGAGTTGTACGCGCGCCAGACATCAGCGATGGGTGCAGCGACGACGGTGGAAGCGGTGAGCTTCATTGGCGTTCCTGAGGGAATTGAATGAGTCGCCTGCGACCTCCAAGCAGGGGCTCACCACGGGAATGTGCAGCCTGAAGATCGGGGCGTCTGTGCGCTGGCGAACCCCAAGGGTCACGGCGCCAGCCTTTGTTCGCCTTCGCACAGACCGTTTCTGCTGCCCTTCGTACGCTGGGCGGTCAGTGCCCTGACTTCCATGCGTCCCGCCGCCTGTAAAGACGCGTCGTGGTGTGAGGGCGCCACAACGCACGAACAACGAGGTCCACCGATGAAGACAAGCACCCAGACCAGCGCGGATCTCGCCCACGTGGCGAAACTGATCGAAAGCATCCCGTTCGCGATGCTGACCACCATCGAGGCAGATGGTGCATTGGCAAGTCGGCCGATGGCGGCGCTGGAGATGGACGCGCAGGGCGCCCTCTGGTTCTTCACGGACTTGCGGTCGTCGAAAGTCGAGCATCTGCGCGTGGCCAATCTGAGCTTCACCGACACAGACCGTGCCACCTACGTCTCGCTGTCGGGCCGCGGCGAGATCGACACCGACCGCGGGCGGATCCACCGCTTGTGGACGAGCTTGGCCAAGCCGTGGTTTCCGGACGGTCCTGAATCGCCCAACCTCGCCATGCTGAAGTTCGTCCCGGACGCGGTCGATTACTGGGATGGACCGAACAGCAAGATGGTTCGAGCGTTTGGCATGCTCGCATCCGTCGTCGCCGGGAGGCCCGTGGCAGTGGGCGAGCATGGCTCGCACACCGGGTTGTCAGCGCCTGCGTCGGTTGCCGGGGCGGCTTGATGAGGAAGGCTGGCCTGTCGGCCGCCCCTGGCGCACGCGGCGTGCGCTGAACCATGCAACTCGTTGGCGTCGGCACGGCAAGCCCGCCGGCCCGCTACACCAAGGCGGAGTGCCTGGTCGCGTTCGAGAAGTCGAACTGGTTCTCGCGGCTGGACGATCGCGCCCACCTCATCGCCAGAACGGTGCTGCAGCGTGACAACGGCATCGAAGCGCGTCGGCTCGCCGTCGATTCCCTCGACGAAGTCTTCGCGATCGATCCCAACACGCTGTCGCAACGGTTCCTGACGCACGCACCTGTGCTCGCGGCGCAGGCGGCCGAGCGCGCCTTGGACAAGGCCGGGCTCCAAGCCCGGCAGATCGACGCCGTGGTTGTCAGCACCTGCACGGGCTACCTCTGTCCCGGACTTTCCGGCCACGTCATCGAGCGTCTCGGATTGCGCGCTGATGTGCAGGCCTTCGACCTGGTCGGGCAAGGCTGCGCTGCAGCGCTGCCCAACCTGATGCTCGGCAACGCCTTGCTCGCCAGCGGCACCTGCGAGCAGGTGCTGTCGGTGTGCGTCGAGGTCAGCAGCGCCGCGATGTACCTCGACAACGACCCGGGGGTGTTGATCAGCGCGTGCCTCTTCGGCGACGGTGCCGGTGCGGCGGTGCTGTCGCGCCGGGCAGCTTCAGTGGGTCGGCAGATCGAATGGAAGGACAGCACCTCCCTCGTCGAGCCAGACCAGCGCAGCGCACTGATGTTCGAGCAGCGCGACGGCATGCTGCGCAATATCCTGACCCGGGCGGTGCCCGTGCTGGCGGCCGACTACGCGCAGCGCGTGCTCGGCACCGTGCTCGAGCGGGCCGGCCTGCAACCCACCGACATCGGCACCTGGGTCATGCATGCCGGCGGACGCGACGTCCTGCAAGCGCTGCAAAGGCGACTCGAACTCCAGCCCGGCGACCTGCGCTACAGCGCGGCCATGCTGCGCGAGTACGGCAACCTGTCGAGTGCCTTCGTCTACTTCGTGCTCGAAGCGGCGCTCGACGACGACGCAGCGCCCGGCTGGTGGTGGCTGTCCTCCTTCGGGGCAGGCTTCAGCTGTCATGGCGCATTGCTGGAGGTGCGATGACGATGCCCAGGGTCGTGACCGCCGAAATGCTGGATCACCTGGCGCCGAACGATCCTGATGCGAGGAGATCGCGCCGGGATCTCGCGCGCGTGCATCGCGCGATGGGCACACGCGCTGTCGTGTCGCGCGGCTTGCAGGCCCTGGTGTCGACGCAGCGCGCTGGCGCGCCCCTGCGGATCCTGGAACTCGGCGCCGGCGACGGCAGTTTGCTGCTGGGCGTTGCACGTTCGCTCGCGCCCCGATGGCCGGCCGTGCAGCTCAGCCTGCTGGACCGCCAGAACATCGTCACCCCCGCCACGCTGGCGGGCTTTACCGAGCTGGGCTGGTCGGCACAGGTTGCGGTGGCAGACGCGCTGGCGTGGGCCGCCCGACCCAGCGACGCTGAGCCAGGCATAGCAACGCCGCGCTGGGACCTGATCACGACCACTTTGTTCCTGCACCACTTCGATGGCGACGAACTCGACTTGCTGCTTGCCGCCGTGGCCGCCTGTTCCGATCGGTTCTTCGCCTGCGAGCCGAGCCGGTCCTGGCTGGCGCTGGTGGGCAGCCATCTCGTCGGCGCCATCGGCGCGAATGCGGTGACCCGGGAGGATGCGGTGTCCAGCGTGCACGCCGGCTTTCTCGGCGGCGAAATCTCCGCGCGGTGGCCGCAGGCGGGCGGTGACTGGCAGACGCGCGAGTCCGCTGCCGGCCTCTTCAGTCACTGCTTCAGCGCTTGGCGGACCGGAGCCGATCGATGACGGCAGCCGCGGGCACGAAATTCGACGCAGTCATCGTCGGCGCGGGACTGGCGGGTTCGGCGGCGGCCATTCAACTCGCCCGCGCTGGATGGTCCGTCGCGTTGATCGAGCGCCAGCGCTTCCCGCGCCGCAAGGTCTGCGGCGAGTGCGTCGCCGCCAGCAATCTGCCCTTGCTGCAGGCGCTGGGCGTTGGCGAAGCCTTCAATGCCCTGGCGGGACCTGCGTTGCGCCAGGTGAGCCTGCTGCGGGGTGACAGAGCCGTCACGGCCGATCTGCCGGCCGCTGCCCACGATCGCTTTGCCTGGGGCCGAGCCCTCGGCCGCGACACGCTGGACGGCTTGCTGCTGGAGCAGGCCCGCGCCGCTGGTGCGTCGGTGTTCCAGCCCTGGGCGGTACAGGCCATCCTGGGCACGGCCGGCACATGGCATTGTGAGCTTCGCGCGCTCGAATCCACGGCGCTGTTGCGGCTGCGCGCGACGCTCGTCATCGATGCGCATGGATCGTGGGAAGACCTGCCGACGGATCGCCCCAAGCGCCGGATCGCGCGCAGCGCCTCAGACCTGTTCGCCTTCAAGGCCAATTTCAAGGGTTCATCGTTGCCCGTGAGTGCGATCAGCGTGCTCGCCCTGGACGGCGGCTATGGCGGCATGGTGGTGGCTGACGGCGGGACAACCACCGTCGCTTGTTGCATCCGGCGCGATCGCCTCAGCGCGTTGCGCAGCGCGGCGCCCGGCCTGCGCGCCGGCGAGGCGGTCGAGGGCTGGCTGCATCGTGAGTGCGCTGGCGTGCGACGGGCTCTGCAGGGCGCCGTGCGTGACGGACCCTGGTTGACGTCCGGGCCCCTGGCTCCGGGCGTGCGCATAGCAGCCACTGACGGGATCTTCAGGATCGGCAACGCCGCGGGCGAGGCGCACCCGATCCTGGGTGAGGGCATGAGCATGGCCCTGCAGTCTGCTGCGCTGCTGTGTTCACTTCTGCTCAAACTACCCGGTGCGCCGGCGATGCCGCAGGCCAGCGCTCAATTCGAGTTGCAGCGTCGCTATGCCGCCGCTTGGCGCACGGCGTTTGCGCCCCGCCTGCGACTGGCAGCCGTCTTTGCCCACCTGGCGATGCGCCCTCGCAGCGCCGCGGCTTTGATGAGCGCAGTGCGGGTCTGGCCTGGTCTGCTCACGCAGGGCGCACGCTGGGGCGGAAAGGTCCGCTTTGCGAATTCCACGGGCGCGCCTGCAACTCGACCTGCCTTCGAAACCCCGCGTGAGGCCAGCAGCGCCCTACCGGCCCCTTGATCCCGCCCTGAAAGCAAGCAACATGACCTCCACCTTCGAACGCCTGAGTGCCATCCTGACAAAGGACTACAAGCTGGCGCCCGAGCGCCTGACGCTCGACGCGCCATTGGAGAGCTTGGGAATCGATTCTTTGGGCAGCGTCGAGCTGCTCTGGAACATCGAAGACGCCTTCGCAATCAAGCTGCCCTCGGAGCCGGTCGAACTGACCACGTTGGGTGACGTCGTTCGCTACGTCGATGAACTTGCCGTCAAGCAGGCGATGAGATTGGCGCCAGTAGCGCCAGTGGCGGCAATCGCACCGAGCCTGCGCGCGTCGTGAAGCGGGTCGCCGTCAGCGGCATCGGCGTGGTCTCGCCGCTGGGCAACAGCGCGGCTGAAGTGATGGCCCATGCGCGAGCCGGGCGCTCCGGGGTTCGACGGCTCGAGAAGCCCTTCGCGAGCCGGCTGGTTGCACCCATCGCGGCCACGGCCCGGTTCGACGAAGGCGACGATTTCGACGCCGCCCAAACCCGCATGCTGGATCGGTTCAGCCTGCTCGCGGTGTTCGCAGCCAACCAGGCCGTGCATGGGTGCAGCGGTGCAATGGCAGGCATCGACCGCGCGCGCGGTGGCGTATTCGTCGGCACCGGCATGGGCGGCACGCACTCCATGGACGGTGGCTACCAGACGCTCTATGGCGAGAACTCGGACCGCATCAAGCCCTTCACCATCCTGATGGGCATGCACAACGCAGCGGCTGCCTGGATCGGCATCGAGCACGACCTGCGGGGGCCGAACATGACCTACTCGACCGCCTGCTCGTCATCGACAGTGGCGATTGGCGAAGCCTGGATGCGGGTGGCCTGCGGGCAACTCGATGTCGCGATTGCGGGCGGCTCCGAGGCGCCACTCTCGCCCGGCTCGCTCAAGGCTTGGGAAGCGCTGCACACGGTGGCCACCATGGATACCGAGTGCCCGTCGGCGTCATGCCGCCCCTTCTCGAAGGACCGCAGCGGCATGGTGCTCGGTGAAGGCGCGGCCATGCTGGTCATCGAGCCCTGGGATCGTGCGCTGGCGCGCGGCGCCCACATCCTGGGCGAAATCATGGGCTACGGGCAATCCAACGACGCGAGCCACATCACGCGCCCGAGCGTGGAAGGGCAGGCGGCGGCAATGAGAGCCGCGTTGCTCGCTGCCCGGGCCGATCCACAAGAGGTGGATGCGATCAATGCCCACGGTACCGGCACCCAGGCCAACGACCGCACCGAGACAGCCGCGATCCGGGCCGTGTTCGGCGCTCGGGCCGAACACATTCCGATCAGCGCCACCAAGGCGATGCACGGGCATCTGCTCGGGGCTGCCGGCGCACTGGAGTGCGTGCTGTCGCTGCTGGCCATGCAGCACGAGGTCGCGCTGCCGACGATGCACCTGAGGCAGCCTGACCCTGATTGCGACCTGGACTACGTTGCCAACCTGTCACGCGCGGGTGTTGCGGCGCAAGTGACGCTGTCCAACTCCTTTGCTTTTGGCGGCACGAATGCCGTTCTTGTGCTGCGGCGCGGCAACCGAGGCCTCAAGTGACCCCGATCGCTGATGGCCTTCGCGTCCGACCGATGCGTCGGCCAACGCACAGACGGCGCGCGCGCGCGGCGCTACAAGCGATCCTGACCGGCAGCCTTGCCGGCCTCATCCACTCCAGGAGTCACTCATGAATACACGCCTCATCACGCTGACGGCCTTCGCCGCACTGGCCCTCTCGCTCGGCGCTTGCAGCAGCATGTCCACACGCGATAAAAACACCGCCACCGGCGCGGCCATCGGCGGCGTGGCCGGCGCAGTGCTGACCGG
>JANNGJ010000504.1:0-6085 GCA_031403815.1 Burkholderiales bacterium
CGGCACCAGAAGAGCAGCCATTGCGTGTTCATTCGAGAAGACGGTCGAACCCTGTCCGTACCAGCACACCGACCCATCAAACCGATCTACGTGCGGAAATTCGTCGAACTCATCGATGGAGCATGAGCCATGAGCAAACTGAATGACTACCCATTTGAAGTGCGCCCCCTCTCTGCGGAAGAAGGAGGTGGTTATCTCATCTCGTTCCCGGACTTTGCGGAGTGCATCTCCGATGGTGAGAGCGTCGATGAAGCCATTGAGAACGGCCGTGATGCACTGAAGGCCACCATCACAGCCCTGAAATCCAAGAAGTTGCTTGTGCCGGCTCCAAACAGCGGCGGCGTAGCTTCCGGCAAGTTCGTCGCTCGCGTCCCGAAGACCGTGCACGCTCAACTGGCTACGCGCGCTCGCGCGGAGGGAGTCTCGCTCAATACTCTCGTCCTCACATTCATCGCACAAGGGCTCGGCGGCATCGGCGGTAAGGCGCGCGCAAAAGGTGCTGCCTAGCTTCGTCTCAAGATCCTGGATGACTGGTTCCGGGATTTCGTCACCGCGAACGGGCGTCGGGAAATGACTGCTGTACCGTGCAGACCGGTCGCTGGCGAGACGATCTTCTCGATGCTTGAGCGACCGGTTGTGGCCGCTCGCAGACCGCCGTTGTGATTCGCGTGAACGCGAACCCGCGTCAGTCGGCGCGGCGGCGAAACACCAGTCGCTGCGGCGACGAAGCGCCTGCCGCGAAGCAGTAGCCGTTGTCGTCGAAGCGCTCCAGTCCATCTGGAGTTGCCAGTCGGTGTTGAATCGCGAAACGCGCCATCGCGCCGCGGGCGCGCTTGGCGAAGAAGCTCACCACCCTGTAGCCAGCGCCCTGCCAGTCCTCGAACACGCAGTCGATGACAAGCGGCTTGAGGGCCTTGCGGTCAGCCACGCGAAAGTACTCCTGCGAGGCCAGGTTGACGATCACCGGGCTGGCGTCGGCGCGCGTCTTTGCATTGAGGTGTTCGGCAATGGTGTCGCCCCAATAGGCATACAGGTTGCGGCCCTGCGGGTTGGCGAGGGCCGTGCCCATCTCCAGGCGGTAGGGCTGCAACTTGTCGAGCGGGCGCAGGGCGCCATACAGGCCCGACAGAATCACGACGTGGTCTTGCGCCCAGGCCAGGTCGTCAACGCCCAGCGTCTTGGCCGCCAGGCCGTCATAGACATCGCCGTCGAAGGCCCAGGCCGCCGGCCGGCTGTTGCGTTCGGTGTGGCGCCGCGACCAGGCCGCATAGCGCGCGACGTTGAGGGCCGCCAGGTCGGCCGACAGGTCCATCAGCTGTGCCACGGCGGCGGCCGACTGCGGCTTGAGCAGGTCGATCAACTCAGCGGCGCGCTCGGCGAAGAGCGGCCGGGTTGCGGCAGCGCTCAGTGCCTCGGGCACTGGCGTGATGTAGTCGAGCGACTTGGCGGGGGACAACAGAAACAGCATCGCCTCAGGACACCCAGCGCCGCGCGTTGTGAAACATGCGCATCCACGGGCTGGGCGCGTCGATGTCGCCGCCGCTCCAGCTCATCTGCACATTGCGGAAGACGCGCTCGGGGTGGGGCATCAGCGCCGTGAATCGGCCGTCGGCCGTGGTCACGGCCGTCAACCCGTCGGGGCTGCCGTTGGGGTTGGCGGGATAGGCCTCGGTGGGCTGGCCGCGGTGGTCGACGAAGCGCATTGCGCGCTGCACGGCCTTCGCGTCGCCACGCTGTGAAAAGTCGGCGAAACCCTCGCCGTGGGCCACGGCAATCGGGATCCGGCTGCCGGCCATGCCCGCGAAGAAGAGCGACGGCGACTCAAGCACTTCGACCAGTGACAGGCGGGCCTCGAACTGCTCGCTGCGGTTGCGCGTGAACTTGGGCCATGCCGACGCGCCGGGGATGAGGGGCGCCAGCGCAGCCATCATCTGGCAGCCGTTGCACACGCCGAGTGCGAAGCTGTCATTGCGGTTGAAGAAGGCCGCAAACTGTTCCGCCAGCGCCGGGTTGAACATCACGGAGCGGGCCCAACCTTCGCCGGCGCCGAGCGTGTCGCCGTAGGAGAAACCGCCACAGGCGACGAAGCCGACGAACTGGTCCAGGCGCGCGCGGCCGGCCTGTAAGTCGCTCATGTGAACGTCGAAGGTGTCGAAGCCGGCCTGGGCCATGGCGTAGCTCATCTCGACCTGCGAGTTCACGCCCTGCTCGCGCAGGATGGCGAGCTTGGGGCGCACGCCTCGCGCCCGAACGGGTGATGGCACGCTGCCCACTGCGTCGGGCTCAAAGCAGAGGTGCAGGTGCAGGCCTGCATCGTCGGCCTGGCCGGCGGCCTGGTGCTCGGCGTCGGCACAGGCCGGGTTGTCGCGTTGGCGCGCGATGCGCCAGGAGACCTCGTCCCAGGCCTGGTGCAGATCGACCAGCGGCGCCGCGAACACCGCCTTGGCGTCGCGCCAGACCTCGACCACACCGCGCACATTGGGCTTGCCGACGACGTGCGCATGCTTCGACAGGCCCTGCGCGCGCAGCACCGCCATCACGGCGTCGCGATCATCCGTGCGAACCTGGATCACGGCGCCGAGTTCCTCGTTGAACAGGGCGGCCAGGGTGCGCTCGTTGCGCCGCTCGCTCACCTGGCCAGCCCAGTTCTTGGCGTCGCCCACCTCGGCGCGGCTGTCGCTGATGCCGTCGCCTTCCGTGACCAGCAGGTCGACGTTCAGGCTCACCCCGAGGTAGCCGGCAAAGGCCATCTCGCACACCGTCGCCCACAGGCCACCGTCGCTGCGGTCGTGGTAGGCCAGCAGCTTGCGCTCGGCGCGCAACTGGTTGATGGCGAGCACCAGGGCCTTGAGGCGCTCGGCGTCATCGAGGTCGGGCACTTCGTCGCCGAACTGGCCCAGCACCTGGGCCAGCATCGAGCCGGCCAGGCGCATGCGGCCGGCGCCGAGGTCGATCAAGATCAGCGTGGTGTCGCCAGGCTGCAACTGCGGCGTCAGCGTGCCGCGCACGTCGTCGAGCGTGACGAAGGCGGTGACGACCAGGGACACCGGTGCGGTGACCTGGCGTGCGCCGCCGGCATCGTCGTTCCAGCGCGTGCGCATCGACAGCGAATCCTTGCCCACCGGCACGCCAATGCCCAGGGCCGGGCAGAGCTCCATGCCGATGGCCTTGACAGTGTCGTACAGCGCGGCGTCTTCGCCCGGCTCACCGCAAGCGGCCATCCAGTTGCACGACAGCTTGACGTGGGCCAGCGTCAGCGGCGCAGCCAGCAGGTTGGTGATGGCCTCGGCCACCGCCATCCGCCCGGAGGCTGGTGCATTGATCGCCGCCAACGGCGCGCGCTCGCCCAGGGCCATGGCCTCGCCACGGAAGCCGCGGTAGTCGGCCAGCGTGACGGCGCAGTCGGCCACCGGCACCTGCCACGGCCCGACCATGGGATCGCGGTGGCTCATGCCGCCCACCGTGCGGTCGCCAATGGTGATCAGGAAGCGCTTGCTGGCCACCGTGGGGTGGCGCAACACGTCGAAGGCAACTTGCTTCAAGTCGATGCCGGTGAGGCGCAGCGGGGTTTCGGTGCGCTGCACACGCTGCACGTCGCGCAGCATCTTGGGTGGCTTGCCGAGCAGCACCTCCATCGGCATGTCGATGGCCCGCTCGCCTCCGGGGCCATCCTCCAAGGCCAGGCGGGCCTCCTGGCTGGCAACGCCGACCACCGCAAACGGGCAGCGCTCGCGCTCGCACATCTGCTCGAACAGGGGCAGCAGGGCCGGGTCGAGCGCGATGACGTAGCGCTCCTGGCTCTCGTTGCACCAGGCTTCCTTGGGCGCCAGGCCGCTCTCTTCCAGCGGCACCTTGCGCAAATCGAACACCGCGCCGCGGCCGGCGCCATCGACCAGTTCGGGGAAGGCATTGCTGATGCCGCCAGCACCCACATCGTGAATCGCCAGGATGGGGTTGCTCTCGCCCAGGGCCCAGCAATGGTTGATGACCTCCTGTGCGCGGCGCTGGATCTCGGGGTTGCCGCGTTGCACCGAGTCGAAGTCGAGGGCAGTGGCGTTGCTGCCCGCGGCCATCGAGCTGGCGGCGCCGCCGCCCATGCCGATGCGCATGCCCGGGCCGCCAAGTTGAATCAACAACGTGCCCGCCGCGAAGATCTTCTTCTGGGTCTGGCCCGCGCTGATCGTGCCCAGGCCGCCGGCAATCATGATGGGCTTGTGATAGCCACGCTGCACGCCGGCCACGCGCTGCTCGAAGACACGGAAGTAGCCGCCCAGGTTGGGCCGGCCGAACTCTTTGTTGAAGGCCGCGCCGCCGAGCGGGCCTTCGGTCATGATCTGCAGCGCCGAGGCAATGTGCGCCGGCTTGCCGATGCGCTCGCGCTCCCAGGGCTCATCGGTCCCCGGCAGGTGCAGGTTGGAGACCGAGAAGCCGGTCAGCCCCGCCTTGGGCCGCGCGCCGCGCCCGGTGGCGCCTTCGTCGCGAATCTCGCCACCGGCACCGGTGGAGGCGCCGGGAAAGGGCGAGATCGCGGTCGGGTGGTTGTGCGTCTCCACCTTCATCAGCACATGCGCGGTGTCGTCGCGTGCGCCGTACAGCGGCGCGTTGGTGAAGCCCTGCGGCAGCCAGCGCTCGACCGCCCCGCCCTCCATCACCGAGGCGTTGTCGTTGTAGGCCACGATGGTGCGCTGCGGCGAGGTCTTCTCGGTGTGCCGGATCATGCCGAACATCGACAGCGGCTGGGCCTGGCCGTCGATGACGAACTCGGCATTGAAGATCTTGTGCCGGCAATGCTCGCTGTTGGCCTGGGCAAACATCATCAGCTCGACATCGGTCGGGTTGCGCCCGAGCTGGGTGAAGGCCTTGGCGAGGTAGTCGATCTCGTCCTCCGACAAGGCCAGGCCCCACTCGGTGTTCGCCGCCACAAGTGCCGCACGTCCTGAGCCCATGTCACCGACCGTCCTGAGCCCGTCGAAGGAAGCACCGAGCAGATCGACATGCTCCATCGGCACGCCCTCGCGCTCGTCGAACAGGTGGCGCGCCGCCTCGCGCTCGAACGCCACGCTTTCCGTCATGCGGTCGTGCAGACACTCGGCCGCGGCGCGCAACTCGTCGGCCGCAAGCGGCTTGCTGCCCAGCAGGCCGGCCTTGACCTGGAGGCGAAACTCGGTGACGCGCTCGACCCGGCGCAGGCCCAGGCCGCAGTTGTGGGCAATGTCGGTGGCCTTGCTGGCCCAGGGCGACACGGTGCCCAGGCGCGGCATCACGACCACCAGGGTGCCCGCAGCATCTGCAGCGGCGGCGGCGGCATCACCATAAGCGAGCAGCGCCGCCAGCTTGTCGGCTGCGCTGCCGTCAAGGGCCGTGTCGCTCCAGACCCAGTGCACGTGGCGCGCGGTCACGGCGACGATGCGCGGGCAGGCCGCGGCAAGGCGGCCGAGCAAGGCTTGCGCACGGAACGAAGACAGGGCGTTGCCGCCCTCGAAGTGCAGCAGATGCTTGGGCGAAGCGGACATCGGGGCGTGGGGGCAATGAGTGCCGGCAGGTGCCGACGGGCCATCGGGGGCGGAGGCCGCGATTTTACGGTCCGGGTGGGATAATTCCGGCCCATGACGATGACCATCAAATCCGCCGCCGACATCGAGGGCATGCGCACCGCCGGGCGCTTGGCCTCGGAAGTGCTGGACCTGCTGACGCCCCTGATCGTGCCTGGCGTGACCACCCTGGAGCTCGACCGCGTCGCGCACGACCACATGGTCAAGGTGCAGGGCACTGTGCCGGCAACGCTGAATTACGCGCCTTCGGGCTACCCGCCCTACCCGGCCTCGCTCTGCGCCTCGATCAACCACGAGGTCTGCCACGGCATCCCTTCGCCCAAGCCGCTGAAGAACGGCGACATCGTCAACATCGACGTCACCGTCATCACGCCCGAAGGCTGGCATGGCGACAACAGCCGCATGTACGTGGTGGGTGAAGGCAGCATTGCCGCCAAGCGCCTGTGCAGCGTGACCTTCGAGGCGATGTGGAAGGGCATCGTGCGCGTCAAGCCCGGCGCGCGCCTGGGCGACATCGGCCACGCGATCCAGAC
>JANNGJ010000505.1:0-3826 GCA_031403815.1 Burkholderiales bacterium
GATCCGCTTCGCCGTGATCAGCGGCGCGCTGCTGGCCTTCCTGACCTCGTTCGACGAAGTCGTGCTGGCGATGTTCGTCTCGGGCGGCAGCAACTCGACCCTGACGCGCAACATGTTCCTGGCCCTGCGCGACCAGATCGACCCGACCATCGCCGCCATCTCGACGCTGATGATCGTCGTGACGACGGTCTTGCTGGCCTTGTCGCAGCGTTTCGGGCAGACGCGGCGCGGCTGAGCGCGGCGGCTTCTCGGGCACTTTCGCGTTGCATCTGCGAGGCCGGGTCGGCTGCCTGAGCCAATGAGCAGACGGTCGCGCGCAAGTGTTCAACTCACACTTCCGGCCATCAGTCGACGGTGGCGGCATGCAGAGTCCTGGCAGCTCCTCTGAACCTCCCCAAGCGAACGCCGCGTAACGCGCCGGTCCGCTGCGAGCGCCACCGCGCGGCATGGCTTGCTGCCGTGGAGTTGGATGCCGATGGTCGCGCCGCTTTCGTCAGGTACACAGTGCCGGCGCAGCGGCCCAAGGCCAGCGGCTATCCCCGGCGCATTCGTATCCGCGTGCTCTTGTGCGTGCGCGCGAAAAAGTCCTCAGGCTTGGTCTTCAGCCACGCCACAAAGGCTTGTAGCTCGGAATGCTGCAGCAGGGCCTCCACGGTGGCGCGTGGCGGCGTGTTCATGATCAATCCTCTTGCCGTGGCGGTGTGTCCTGGGGCGAGGCAGGGCCGTGCTCGTCGGCGGGCGAGGGGCGGTCGGGCTGCGGCGGATGTGCCAGCGTGTTGCGGATGAACTGCTTTTGGTAGTGTCGGTTGCGACGGTGCCTTTTGGCAGACGCGCGCTGACCCTGGCGTTTGTCGAAGACGAAGTCGGCCAAGCAGCTGAGTTCGCCCAGGTCAGGGATGGCCTTGGGTGAGTTGCGGCGCGACATGGAAAGGCCGATGTCCAGAGCGGAACGTGAGCAGGGAAGATCCTGATCCCGCTGTCAAGCGAGCTTCGACAGCAGCCATCCCGTGGCAGCGATGTGCCCGAGGGTGACCACCACGGAGAGCCCGTGCAGCCACTTGAAGCGCTGGCGCAGGCCGGCGTCGGTGGCGCGATTGATCGCTGGCATCAAGATCTGCCGCACGGGCACGGTGGTCACGGCCACCGCAGCCATCACCGCGGCAAAGAAGGCGTCTCGGGGCCACCAGAGCAAGGCGGCCGCAGCCGACGTGGTTATCACGAACGCGTAGAACCAGGGAAAGGCGCGACGCAAAGCCGCGCCCGCGGCCTTTGCAGGCAACGCCGTGAAGAGGAAGGCGGCAAAGCCGAATGAGTACAGCGTCATGCCACCAAACAACAAGGACGTGCTCAGGACAGCCAAGGACAAGATCATGGTCTCGCTCCTTCATTTGGAAAGGTCATCGGTGGCAAACCGGCCGTGCCATCAGCCCTCGCGCGTGAAATCGCGTTCGGGCCATCAGCCTGCCGCACAAGCCCTTGCGAGCTTTCGCGTGCGGGCTCAGCCCCGCTTGCGGAACACCACCACGTGCTGCCAGGGCAGCGTGCTCACGGTGCGCTCCCAGTCCAGCGCGAAGACGGCGGCCTCGCGCTTGATCTGCGCCTCGCTCATCTTGTGCAGCGTCTTGATGGGCACGCGCGGGTCCTCGGCTTTGTATTCGACGAAGACAACACGGCCGCCAGGCTTGAGGGCCTTCAGCACGCTGGCCATGACCTCGTACGGGTAGGCCAGCTCGTGATACACGTCAACCATGACCGCCAGGTCCACCGAAGCAGCGGGCAGCCTGACGTCGTCGACCGCGCCAAGCCGCGCCTCGATCTGCGCGAGGCCGCTGCGCTTGGCGCCGGCCTGCAGCAGGCTGATCATTTCGGGCTGCACATCCACAGCCCAGACCTTGCCGCCCGGCATCACCGCTGGCGCCATGCGCCGCGACAGATAGCCGGTGCCGGCGCCGATGTCGGCCACCACCATGCCAGGCTGCAGCGCCAGGGCGGCCAGCAGCAGGTCGGTGCGCTCTTCGCGCTCACGCTCTTCGCGCTCCAGCCATGCTGCGCCTTGCCAGCCCATCACCGCCGAGATCTCGCGCCCCATGTAGCGCTTGCCTATGCCGTCGGCACTGGCCGGCACGGGGCTGTAGCGTTCGGCGAATGCGGCGGGCTGCGCCAGCGCGGCGCTGGCTGCCAGCAGCAAGGCAAACCAGGTGCACCGCCGGAAAATTGCAGGGTTCATCGCAGTGCCAGCCAGATTTCGTTGCGGCGCATGAACCACGGCGTCATGGGGCCGTTGTAGCGCGCCAGCACCGGCTGGCCCTGTGTTGCCACGCCGGCGGCGGCCAGGGCCGTTTGCAGCTTGCCCAGGTGTTCGTCGTAGTTGGCCTGAGACCAGGTGCCCGAGTAACGGATCGTCGCCCACTGGCTGGCCGGCACCTGGCGCAACTGCACCCGCGGGTCCAGCGGGTCGGGGGCGGATTCCAGCGTCACGCCCTCGGGCAGCACGAACTGCACCCGCATGCCGCCCGGCACCGCGGCCTGCGTCACCGGTGCCGTCATCTCCATCCTCACGGGCGCGGCAGTCTGGGTTACCGGTGCAGTCATCGCAAACTTCTTCTCGCCCTTGTTCTTGCCGAAGATGTAGCCGGCCAGAATCGGGAAGGCCCGGCTGCCTGCGTCTTCGGCCGTGGCGTCCAGCACCACCTCGGCAACGACATAGGGCGCGTACTGGCGCAACTCCACGCTGTCGAATTGCCTGATGACCTCGAACTTGGGCTCTTCGATGGCGTGGCTGATCAAGGGCACGGCGGTGAGTGTGAGCCATAGTGTGTGGCGCATTAGGACGCCAGGCAGGAATTGGTTCATGAGGTGGCGTTGCCAGGCTTGTCAAAGCTGGCGATGTAGTTGACCGAAAGGCCGCGCGTCCACCAGGCATGGTGAATGGCGGGCAGGTAAGCCATACCGCGGCGCTCGCCAGCCGCCAGCCCGCACGCTGCGGCAGCCTGCTCCAGCTCCTCCGGTCTCACGAACTGCGCCCAATGGTGCGTGCCACGGGGCAGCACCCGAAAGACCATCTCGGCGCCGACGATCGCGGCCAGGTAGCTGCGCAGCGTGCGGTTGATCGTCGAGGCCAACAGCAGCCCCCCGGGTGCCAGGTGCGCCACTGCATCGCGCACGAATGCCGGCACGTCGTCGACGTTTCGACCACCTCCAGCAGGAGCAGAACATCGAAGAGCTCAGCGTCGTGCAGTGCGGCATCGGGTTCGCCGACGCGGTAGTCGATGTGCAGCCCAGCGGCCTTCGAATGCAACCGCGCGGCGGCGATGTTGTTCGCCGCGGCATCGACGCCGACCAGCAACGCGCCGCGGGCCGCCAGCGGTTCGCACATCAACCCGGCGCCGCAACCCACGTCGGCGATGCGCAAACCCTGCAGCGCACCGACCGGGCGTCCGAAGCGCTGGGCGATCTGTTCGAGCACGTGGTCGAGCCGCAACTCGTTGACCACGTGCAGCGGCCGCATGGGGCCGTTACGGTTCCACCAGGTGGTGGCGAGGCGGTTGAAGCGTGCGACCTCGTCGCCGCGGATGGTGCTGGAAGGGGTCATGTCATGGATACCTTGTCGATGGTCATGGTTCAAACCCAGCGGCAAATCTTCACCGCCCTGCGCGAACCCGCGCCGACCGCCCAGAGCCACAAACGGAGCATGGGAGACGGTGGGGACGCGTGGCGGTCGAAGCGCGCGGCGGCATCGTCGCGGTGATCGATCTCGTCGGCCCGGAACGAATGCAGGTGCCCCCGCATCGCCTGCAGGGATGCCTGCGCGCGACCCGGGTCGAGT
>JANNGJ010000506.1:0-7353 GCA_031403815.1 Burkholderiales bacterium
GAAGACGTCACCGAGCGCCTGCAGCGCGAACGGGCGCTGCGCAAGAGCGAGGCCCTGCTCAATCGCACCGGCGAGCTGGCCGATGTCGGCGGCTGGGAGCTCGACCTTGTCGCCGGGTCATTGATGTGGTCGGACCAGACCTGCCGCATCCACGGCGTTGAACCCGGACACCGCCCGAACCTGAGTGAGGCGATCAATTTCTATGCGCCCGAGGCCGGCCGTTGATCCAGGCGGCGGTTGAGCAGGCGATAGCCACCGGCCAGGGCTGGGATCTGGAGTTGCCCTTCGTCCAGGCCGGCGGCCAGCCCATCTGGGTGCGTGCTGTCGGCAACGCCGAGTTCGAGGACGGCAAACCAGCGCGGCTGCTGGGCGCGTTTCAGGACATCACGCAGCGTGTGCAGCAGCGCCAGGCCTTGGAAGCCGCCCATGAACGCTTGACGCTTGCCACCGACAGCGGTGGCATCGGCGTGTGGGATTTCGACGTCCAAAGCGGGCAACTGAGCTGGGACCCCTTGATGGCCCGGCTGCACGGCCGGCCCGCCCACGCGATGGTCGGCGGCTACGCCCTGTGGGCCGACCACTTGCACCCGGAGGATCGCGCGGCCACGGAGCTGGCCGTGCAGGCTGCGCTGGCCGGGGACGCGGTCTTCGACGGCGAGTTCCGCGTCGTCTGGGCGGATGGCAGCGTGCGACACCTGCGCGCTGCCGCACGCGTCACCCGCGATGCGCAGGGCCAGGCGCTGCGCATGGTCGGGGTCAACTGGGATGTGACTGCGCTGCGCGATTTGGCCGCCGACCTGGCCGGCCAGCACGAACTGCTGCACGTCACCTTGCAGTCGATCGGCGACGCGGTCATCACCACCGACGCGCGGGGCGGCGTGAGTTGGCTCAATCCGGCTGCCGAGCACATGACGGGTTGGTTGTCGAGCGAGGCGAGCGGCCGGCCCTTGCCGCAGGTGTTCCAGATCGTCAACCAGGAAACCCGCCAGCCGGCCGAGAACCCCGTCACCGCCTGCCTGCAGCAGGAGCGAAAGGTCGGCCTGGTCAGCCAGACCGTGTTGATCTCGCGCGACGGCGCCGAGTTCGGCATCGAAGACTCGGCCGCACCGATCCGCAATGCGCGCGGCGAGGTGCTGGGCGCCGTGCTGGTATTCCACGACGTCACCGAGCAGCGCCGCCTGAGCGGCGAGATGAGCTACCGCGCCACCCACGATGCGCTGACAGGCCTGGTCAACCGCGCAGAGTTCGAAACCCGCCTGCGGCGCGTGCTGGCCAAGGCCCACGAGGAACGCAGCCATCACGCCTTGATGTACATCGACCTCGACCAGTTCAAGCTGGTCAACGACGCCTGCGGCCATTCGGTTGGCGACCAACTCCTGCAGCAGGTGGCCAAGTTGCTGGGCGACACGGTGCGTGCGCGCGACACCCTGGCACGGCTGGGCGGCGACGAGTTTGCGGTCATCCTCGAACACTGCACGACGGAGCAAGCGCAGCGCGTCGCGCAACAGATCTGCGACCGCATGGACGACTTTCGCTTCGTGCATGACGAGCGGCGCTTCCGAATCGGCACCAGCATTGGCCTGGTGCCCGTGGACGCGCGCTGGGCGAATACCGCCGCGGTACTGCAGGCGGCCGACACCTCCTGCTACGCCGCCAAGGAGGCGGGTCGCAACCGTGTCCACGCCTGGTACGACACCGATGCCGCGATGAAGGCGCGCCACGGCGAGATGCAGTGGGCTGCGCGCCTGGAGCAGGCCATCGACGAGAACCGCTTCGTGCTGTTCGCGCAGAAGATCCAGGATCTGAGAAGCAGCGCAGGCGGGGTGCATGCCGAAGTGTTGGTGCGCCTGCGCGACAGCGACGGCAGCCTGATCCCGCCCGGCGCTTTCCTGCCGGCGGCCGAGCGCTTCCACCTTGCCTCGCGCGTCGACCGCTGGGTGCTGCAGCACGCCTTGGCCGAGCTGGCCGCGGTGGCTGACCTGACCTGCATCGAGCTGCTGTCCATCAACCTCTCGGGCCAGTCGCTCGGCGACCGAGCCTTCCACCGCCACGCGGTCGAGTCGCTGAAAGCGGCCGGCGCAGCGGTCTGCCAACGGGTTTGCCTGGAAGTCACCGAGACCGCAGCCGTGACCAACATGACCGACGCCGCACTGTTCATCGAGCAGGTGCGCGCGCTGGGCGTGCGCATCGCGCTGGATGACTTCGGTGCCGGCGCGTCGTCCTTCGGCTACCTCAAAACCCTCAATGTCGACCTGCTCAAGATCGACGGCCAGTTCATCAAGGACTTGATCGACGATCCGCTCGACGACGCCGCGGTGCGTTGTTTCGTCGATGTGGCCCGGGTCATCGGGGTCAAGACCGTGGCCGAGTTCGTCGACCGACCCGAGGTGCTGCAACGCGTGCGCGAGATCGGCATCGACTACGCCCAGGGTTTCCTGCTGCACCGGCCCGAACCGATCGAAGCCGTGCTGCGCTCCACGCGCACGGCGCTCGCTGGCTGAGCTCCCGCCGCAACGCAGCGGCGGGCCCGCGCCGACCCGAAGGACAATCGGGGCATGAAAACCCCCGCACGCTTGCAGTCGCTGCTCGATGAAGGCCTGATCGACGGTGTCCAGCGCCAGTTGATGAGCGGCAAGGAGGCGATGGTCTTCGTGGTGCGCTGCGGCGACGAGACGCGCTGCGCCAAGGTCTACAAGGAAGCCACCCACCGCAGCTTTCGCCAGGCGGTGGACTACACCGAGAACCGCAAGGTGAAGAACTCGCGCCAGGCCCGCGCCATGGCCAAGGGCACGCGCTTCGGCAAAGAGGCGCAAGAGGCGGCCTGGCAGAGCGCCGAGGTGGATGCGCTGTACCGCCTGGCCGCAGCCGGCGTGCGCGTGCCCAAGCCCTACAACTTCCACGAGGGCGTGCTGTTGATGGTGTTGGTGGTCGATGCCGACGGCGCCGCGGCGCCACGCCTGAACGACGTGGCCTTCACGCCCGAGCAAGCGCTGCAACACCACGCCACCCTGATCAAGGAAGTGGTGCGCATGCTGTGCGCTGGCGTCGTGCACGGTGACTTGTCGGAGTTCAACATCCTGCTGGCCGCCGACGGGCCGGTGATCATCGACCTGCCGCAGGCGGTGGACGCCGCCGGCAACAACCACGCCCAGCGCATGTTGCTGCGCGATGTGGCCAACCTGCGCAACTACTTCGGCAGCTTCGCGCCGGGCCTGCGCAACACCCAGTACGGGCCCGAGATCTGGGACTTGTTCGAACGCGGCCTGCTGACCAACGAGACGCCGCTGAGTGGCCGCTACGTGCACAAGGCCGGCGCGGTCGATCTGCGCCAGGTGATGCGCGAGATCGACGATGCGCGCGATGAAGAAGCGGCGCGGCGCCTGCGCATGCAAACCCCGGCCTGAGTTGCGCAGCCTGCGATGAGTGACCGGCCCTTGCGCGTGCTGTCGCTCATCGCGCCGATGACGCAGCTCAACACGCCCTATCCGTCCAGTGCCTACCTGACCGGTTTTTTGCGCTCGCGCGGCGTGACTGCGGTGCAGGAGGACCTGGCCCTGGGCTTGGCGTTGGCCCTGCTATCGGCCGAGGGCTTGACGGCCGTGCACGCGCACATCGGCACGCAGCCGGCCAAGCAACTCAGCCCGCGGGTGGCGGCCTTCGCCGAGCACTTCGCGGCCTACCACGCCACCATCGGCCCCACCATCGCCTTCCTGCAAGGGCAGGACGCGACGCTGGCGCACCGCATCTGCACGCGCCGCTTTCTGCCCGAGGGGCCGCGCTTCGCAACGCTGGAGGTCTATGTCGATGAGGCCGGCGGCGACCCGATGGCCTGGGCCTTCGGCGCCCTGGGCGTGCAAGACCGGGCGCGCCACCTGGCCACCTTGTACCTGAACGACATCGCCGACGTGCTGCGCGAGGCCGTCGATGCGCGCTTCGAGTTCGTGCGCTATGCCGAGAGCCTGGCCCAGAGCCAGGCCAGTTTCGACCCGCTGGCCGAGGCGCTGGCCGCGCCGCTGAACCTGGTTGCCCGCTGCCTGCAAGCCCTGACGCTGGCGGCCATCGAGCGCCATCGCCCAAGCGTGGTGCTGGTCTCGGTGCCCTTCCCAGGCGCGGTCTACGCGGCCTTTCGCATCGCCCAGACCATCAAGGCGCAAGACCCGGCCATCGTCACGGTGCTGGGCGGCGGCTTCGTCAACACCGAGCTGCGTGAATTGAGCGAGCCGCGCGTGTTCGATCACTTCGACTACGTCACGCTCGATGCCGGCGAGCGCCCCTTGCTGGCGCTGCTGGACCACCTCGGCGGCAAGCGTTCAGTGCAGCGTCTGGTGCGCACCTATCTGCGCAGCGACGGTCACGTCCGCTATGTCAACTTCGTCGAGCCCGAGGTGCCCTTCGACGAAGTGGGCACTCCGACCTGGGACGGCCTGCCGCTGGACAAGTACCTCTCCCTGCTGGACATGCTCAACCCCATGCACCGGCTGTGGTCCGACGGGCGCTGGAACAAGCTCACCGTGGCGCATGGCTGCTATTGGAAGAAGTGCAGCTTCTGCGATGTGAGCCTGGACTACATCGCGCGCTACGACGCGGCCACGGCCGAGACCCTGGTGAACCGCATCGAAGCCATCGTCAAGGAAACGGGCGAGACGGGTTTTCATTTCGTCGATGAAGCCGCGCCACCGAAGTCCTTGAAGGCCCTGGCTGCCGAGTTGCACAAGCGCAAGGTGGCGATCTCCTGGTGGGGCAATATCCGCTTCGAAAAATCATTCACACCGCAGCTCTGCCAACAGCTCGCCGACAGCGGCTGCATCGCCATCTCGGGCGGTTTGGAAGTGGCGTCGGACCGCCTGCTGACGCTGATGAAGAAGGGGGTGTCGGTGGAGCAGGTGGCGCGCGTCACGCGTGGCTTCTCCGATGCCGGCATCCTGGTCCACGCCTACCTGATGTACGGATTCCCGACGCAAACGGCGCAAGACACCGTCGATGCGCTCGAATATGTGCGCCAGTTGTTCGCCGCGGGCTGCATCCAATCGGGCTTCTGGCACCGCTTCGCCTGCACCGTGCATTCGCCCGTCGGCAAAGACCCCGCAGCCTACGGCGTGACGCTGCAGCCGCTGCCGCCTGTGAGCTTCGCCAAGAACGACATCGCCTTCATCGACCCCACCGGCACCGACCACGACGCGCTCGGCGTGGGCCTGAAGAAGGCGCTCTACAACTACATGCACGGCATCGGCCTGGAAGACAACGTGCGCCAGTGGTTCGACATCCCGGTGCCCAAGACCAAGGTGCCACGCCACTACATCGAGCGCGCCCTGGCCGCGCCGCGATGACGAACTACCTGGCCGGCTACCCGCCCGCACTGCTGGCACAAGTGCAGCCGCTGATCGACACCGGCCGCCTCGGCGATTCACTGCGCGCGCGTTACCCGGAGGCTCACGCCGTGCGCAGCGACGGCGCCTTGATCGAGTACGTCGGCGCGCTCAAGAGCCGCTTCATGCGCAGCGCGCCGCCGCTGGCCAAGGTCGCGTATGACGCCAAGCTGCACATCCTGCGCAACGCCCTGGGCACGCACACCAAGGTGTCACGTGTGCAAGGCACGCAGTTGAAGGCCAAGCGCGAAATCCGCATCGCCAGCCTGTTCAAGGAGGCGCCCGCGCCGTTCCTGAAGATGATCGTCGTCCACGAACTCGCCCACCTAAAGCAGCGCGAACACGACAAGGCCTTCTATGCGCTGTGCATGCACATGGCACCCGACTATCACCAGCTCGAGTTCGACCTGCGCCTGTGGTTGACGGCGCTCGAACTCGACGCCTGACTCAGCGCGGCCTGGCGTAGCCGCTGTCGATCCAGGCCTCAGCGCTCGCCGCGCTCAGCTTGAAGCTGGCCGCGACGCGGACTTGCGCCAGCCTGGCGCCGTCGGCGTCGTGTGCCGCCAGCAGCGCATGCGGGTCGTCTTCGTCGGGCACGATGTCGAGCGTGACGGCGATGCGCTCAGCTGCGACCCTCACCACCACTTCCTTGTGCAATACCGCGTACAAATGCTGCTCATGCCGGCGCACCACTTCGGCGGCGGTCTTCACCAAGGTGTTGAAGGCCGCCGTGTCGAGCGGCTTGGGGTTCTTCTTGTCGCGCCCCATCGTCCACGGCCCGACCAGTGCGGGCTCGGGTTCGCCGGCTTTGATCATCTCGACGGCCCAGCCGTCGTCGTCGTTGTTCTTGATCACGCGCGCGGTCCAGCCGTTGTCGCGCCAGAGGCGGTCTTGCTTGATGGCGTCGAGCGCCGCTTCGTCGTTCAGGTTTGTCATGCCGAAATCTTACGCGGCGGCGTAGCATCGCCACCATGCACTTGCGCGCCTTCGCCGCCGCCCTTGTCAGTCTGGCCCTTCTGATGTCTGCCCCCAACGTCCTTGCCGACAGCTCGCACCGCAGCCTGGCTTCCTACTACGAGCGCCATATGGCGCTTCAAGCTGACGTGGCCTTTGGTTGGATCGGCCGCGGCGAGCCGCGGCGTCTGCTGGCCGGCGTGGTCCAGGTGGGGGTGAGCCGCGACGCGTTTTTTGCCCTGCTCACGGAGGGCACGCTGCTTAGCTGGGTCGACGCGCCCGAGCGCGCCACCACGCTGATGCGCGGCGTGCAGCACTTCGCTGCCGGCGCTTCGGGCTGGTTCGCCATCGATGCGGCCGGCGTGTTGTGGCACGGCGCGGGCGGCAACGCCGCGCCGCAGCGCATCGCCGACGATGTGATCGACGCCTGCATCGGCGACAGCGCCGACTACTTCGTCCAGCGCGACGGCACGCTGTACGTGAAGGGCCTGGCGCACCGCGGCCAGTACGGCGACGGCAAGCTCACGACCACGCCCGGTTTTGTGGCGACGGCGCGCGACGCTGTGGCTGTGAAAGCACACACCGGCCATGCGATCCACCTGCGTCGTGACGGCGCCGTGATGGGCACCGGTGGCAACCGCTTCGGCCCGCTGTCAAGCCACGGCCTGGGCGACAAGGCCGACCGCTGGGGCCGGCTGTTCGACGGTGCCGTGGCCATCGCCACGGGCTCGCGCCATTCGCTCGCCATCCGCGCTGACGGCAGTTTGTGGGCCTGGGGCGAGGGCTTTGCGATCGCCCCGACCCGGCTGATGGAGCGGATCACCGCCGTGGCGGCCGGCGACAGCGCGACGATTGCGCTTACGGCCGACGGCGCACTGTGGCAGTGGGACGGCGGCGGCACGCCGCGCCGGCTGCTCCTGCGCTAGCCCGGACACTTCACCAGGGCGACGCCTACAGCGCATGTTCAGGCGCTTTGCAAGGCGCGTGACGCCGCTGCGCGCCAGACGTCGCCGCCATAGGCCCGCTCCTGTTC
>JANNGJ010000507.1:0-8095 GCA_031403815.1 Burkholderiales bacterium
CTGGCCATCGAGATGGGCGCCGACGCGGTCGACATCGGCAAGACGATTCACCCGCACCCGACCCTGGGCGAAAGCATCGGCATGGCAGCCGAGGTGGCGCACGGTTCGTGCACCGACTTGCCGCCTGCGCGCAAGTAGCACCGGCGGCGCGGCCTCATGCCGAGGCGCGTTCAACCGCATAGAAACCAGCAGCTACCTTGGGCCTGATGCAGCCCATCGCGGCCTGCTGCGGCCCTTGGCTGCTGCGAGGGCTCTCGCGTGCCTGCATCGGCGCGTGATCGGGCCATTGGGGCACCCTGCTCCGCTCATGTCCCCCGGCTTAGCCTCCTCCTTTACTTCGCTGCGCAGGGTGCCCCAGTGTCCCGATCCACCACCAGAGAGGGTGTGCCAGCGTCGCATGCCACCATGGTGGTAGGCCGCGAGCGTGGGGTGGCCGCTGTAGCGAAGTAGAGGAGGAGGGCGGGGCGAAGCCCGGCCCGGGGGACATGAGCGTAAGCGGCCGCCCCGCGTTCGCGGCCCGCACGGCAGCCCGCACGACATCTCGCAGGACTGCTCGCACGATAGCCCGCCGGCCCGCCCGACGGCTCGCACGCGAGCACAGCTTCAGACCAACGCGAATATCTGCAACCGGCCGAGCCCCATCAGCGGGATGGATGCCGTTGAACGCGTTTGCGTGTCAGGGCTTGAGCGGCGGTGCCGCCTGCACCAGGCGCTGCGCGCGTGCGTCGAGCTCGCTGCGCGCCACGCTGCCGTAGGCATCGGCGACCAGGGCAGGGCAGCGCGTCGGGGCATCGTCGCCGGTGCTCCAGCCCTCGGGCCGTGCGAGGCCGATGTCGGCCCGGGCCAGGCCGAGTTGTGAGCTGAGTCGCTGCGTCGCCGCCAAGGAGCGGGCTTGCGCCACCAGCAGGTCGGCTTCCGCGTTGGCGTAGGCGCGTTTGGCGGTGTAGAGCTCGTTCTCTGCGTTGAGCAGGTCAAGCAAGCTGCGCTGGCCGATGTCGAACTGCTGGCGGTAGGCGTCGCGTGCCTTCTCGATGGCCAACACATTGCGGTCCAGGGCCAGCAACTGGTCACCGAGCTTGCGCGTGTCGTTGAAGGCGATCGCGGCCACTTGGCGCGTGTCGCGGCAGGTCTTGTCGCGCTGGTCGGCGGCTTGGTTGACGAGATCGGCGGCTTGCCGGATGCGGGCCTGGTCGCTGCCCCCGTTGTAGAGGTTCCAGTTCAGCACCACCTCGGCGCTGGTGTCGCGCTTCTGGTCGGGCACGCCGTCGAAGTTGCGCCCGGCACCAGTGCGTAGGCGGGCCTCGACGCGCGGCTGCCAGGCGGCGCCGGCGCGGCCCTGCGCGGCGGCGCGGGCCGCGCGCCGGCTTTCGATGCTGGCACTGACCGCCGGGCTGGTTTGCACCGCTAGGCTGGCAGCTTCGCCAGCGCTTGTGGGCAGACCGGCGGCAGAGGCGCCGCTGCGGGCCAGGCGCTGCGGTGGCAGTTCGCCGACGATGCGCAGGTAGCGCGCTGTCACGTCGTGCAGGTTGGCGCTTTCGGTGCTGAGGTTGCTCTCGGCCAGGGCCAGGCGCGCGTTGGCCTGTTCCAGGTCGACGCCGCGGCCCACGCCGGCGCGCACACGGCTGCCAATCTGGGTGCTGGCATAGCGATGCTGCACATAGTTGTCTTCGGCCAGGGCCACCAGGTTGCGCTGGCGCACCACGTCGTGGTGGGCGCGCACGGCTTCGAGGGCGGTGGTCTCGGTGGCGTCAAGCAGCTCGAACCAGCGCACCAGCTTGTCGTGGCCCAGGCGCGTGATGTCGCTGCGCACGACATTGGCGTCCCACAGCAACTGGGTGAGCGAGAGGGCTGCACCGTTGCGTGACAAGGCCTGGCCCTCGGGGTTGCGCGTGGTGATGCGGTCGTCGGTGCGGCCAACAGAGGCTTCCAGGTCGATGCGCGGGTACAGGCCGCCGCGTGTCGCGTCGACCGCCGCCGAGGCAGCGCGCAAAGCGCTCAGGCGTGCATTCAGTTCAGGGTTGCCGGCAATCGCCTTCTGGGCAGCTTGGCGCACGGCGTCGGCCGCCGGCGCGGCAGCCGTCTGGGCCCGCACACCGCCGCTGGCCAGCAGAAACGCAATCGCCAGCGAGCGAGGCAACAAAGTCTTGATCATCGGGTGGCCCTGGGTTGAGCTGGGTGCCGTGGCACACGCACCCAGTTGTTAGAAGTTGTAGTAACGAGAGTCTAGTTTTCAACTGGGCTGCGACGGCGTGCGGGCAGCGGGCGGGCGGCAGTATTCCACGCACCGTCAGTGCAGCAGCGCACGATTTGTCGCCAATTGCTGCAGACCGTGCCGGCCGGGCCGAAAACCTGCTGGATGGCTTGCGCGTGCAGGCCGCTGCCGTCACCCCGCCCGCCATGCCCCTGCGCCCTTGCCGAACCTTGCCCGCAGTCCTTGCGCTGGCGCTTTGGTTCGGTGCGCCCGCGCCGCAGGCCAGCGATGCGCTGCGCATGGCGCTGGCAGCGCAACGCCTGGGCCCGCGCGCGGTGGCAGTTCTGCCAGCGCTGCAGGCTTTGCTGGCGCACAGCGCCACGCTCGACAGCGAGGCGCAACTGGCGGCCGTGAATGTTTTCTTCAATCGGCGCATCGTCTTTGCCGAGGACAGCGATGCCTGGGGCCAGGCCGATCACTGGGCCAGCCCGCTGGAAGCCTTGGCCCTGGGCCGCGGCGACTGCGAGGACTACGCCATTGCCAAGTATTTCAGCCTGGTCGCGCTCGGCATGCCGGCGGCCCGCTTGCGCCTGGTCTATGTGCGCGCGCAGTTGGGCGGCGCCAGCCAGCCCCACATGGTGCTGGCCTTCTACAGCCAGCCTGATAGCGAGCCGCTGATCCTGGACAACCTGATCAGCGACATGCGGCCCGCTTCGCGTCGGCCCGATTTGGTGCCGGTGTTCAGTTTCAACAGTGAAGGCTTGTGGCAGGGCGCAGGCGCGCAGGGCGCTGGCGATCCCTTGGCGCGTTTGACGCGCTGGCGCGAAGTGCTGGCCAAGGCCAGGGCGGAGGGATTCCTATGAACCGGGTTAAGGTGACTGACATGACATTGATGCGACAGGTCTCGATGCTTCTGGTGGCTGTCGTCCTGCTGGCCTTGGCCGGCGCGATCGGCGTCAACCTGCACTCGACACGCGACGCCTTGCAGACCCAACTGCGGCTGAAGAACAGCGACAACGCCCAGAGCCTGGCACTGGCCCTGTCGCAACAGCGCGGCGACGCCTCCCTGATGGTGTTGCTGTTGTCGGCGCAATTCGACACCGGAGCCTACGGACGCATTCGTTTGACCGGCAGCGACGGCGCCGCGCTGTTTGCGCGCGATGCCGCGGCGGCAACACAGCGCGCGCCCGCCTGGTTCGTCAATGCCTTGCCGATCGAATCGCCGCCCGGCGTCGGCCAGGTCAGTGACGGCTGGCGCGCGCTTGGGCAGGTCGAGGTCGTGAGCCAGGTGGCGTATGCGCATGACGAGTTGTGGCGCGGCAGCGTGCGGGCGGTCTCGCTGCTGGCGGCCATCGGCGTCGCGGCCCTGCTGCTGGCCGCGGCCGGGGTACGCCGGCTGCGCCAGCCGCTCGATGCCACGGTTGCGCAGGCCCATGCGCTGCAGGAGGGCCGTTTCATTCTGGTCGACGAACCGCGCGTGCCCGAGCTCAGGCGCGTGGCGCGCGCAATGAACGCGATGGTCCAGCGCGTGCAGAGCCTGTTCGAGTCGCAGGCGGCGCAGGTCGAGCTCCTGCGTCGTCAGGCGCACGAAGACTCGCTCACCGGCCTGGCCCATCGTGGCCACTTCCTGCAGCGCCTGGCCACCTTGCTGCATGCGGAGCACGGGGCCGCGAGTGGCGCCCTGCTGTTGCTGCGCCTGGCCGACATGAGCACGCTCAATCGCACGCTGGGTCGCGAGGCCACGGACCGCGCCCTGCGCACGCTCGCCGATGTCTTGCGCGAGACCCCAGACGTGTCGGCCTTGGCCGGACGCTTGAACGGCGCTGACTTCGCCCTCGCGCTGGCGGTGCCGGGCCCGGCCGCTACGGTGGTGGCCACGGTCGCGACCCGACTGCGTGCAGCGCTGACGCCGCTGGGCGCCGGTGTGGTCGTGCACCTGGGCGTCGTCGAGTGGCAGCATGGCGCGGCGGCGGGCCCGCTCTTGGCGCAAGCCGATCTGGCCTTGGCACGCGCCGAGGGCGGGCCGGCATTTGCTGTCGAGTGGGCCGCCGGCAGCGCGGCTGCGCCGGACGGTGAGCAGCGCTGGCACCAGCAGCTAACTGCCGCCATGGCGGAGCAGCGCACGCACCTGGCGCGCTATCCGGTGCTTGGGCGCGACGGCGCACTGTGGCAACTTGAGTGCCCCTTGCGCGTGCAGCGCTCGCCGGGGGGTGACTTCGAGGCGGCATCGCAATGGCTGCCCCTGGCTGCGCGCAGCCGGCTGTTGCCGCAACTCGACCTGCATGCGGTGGCGCTGGCCTTGTCCGCCATCGCGGCCGACGGCGTGCCGCGCGGCATCAACCTGGCGCTGGCGTCACTTGCCGACGGTGCCTTCGCCACCCAGTTGCGTCAGATGCTGCAGGCCGTGCCCGGCGCCAGCGCGCAGCTTGGCCTCGAAGTCGGGGAGAGCGCAGCCAATGAACACTTTGTGCTGTTGCAGGCTTTTGCGGCCATGGTGCGCCCGCTCGGCGTGCGCTTCGGGCTCGAACATGCGGGTCACCAGCTGCACCGCGTCGAGCGCCTCTACGAGCTCGGTCTGGACTACGTCAAGCTCGACGCCGCACTGGTGCGCGGAGTGGTCGCCGATCTGGCTGCACGCCGCTTTGTCGACAGCAGCGTGACGCTGCTGCACGCGCTCGGTGTGGCAGTCTGCGCCGAGGGCGTGGACGACGCCGGCGACGCACAGACCTTGTGGGCCTGCGGCATCGATGCCATCACCGGGCCCTGGGCCAGCGCGGCGGCAAGCTGAGCCGCCCAGTCAGCCGCCCGGGGGCACGTCGGTGATCAATTTGCCGCGGTTGATCAACTCGGCAATGATCTGGTTGTCGGTGGCGGCGACACCCAGGCCCAGGCTGGCGCGGATATCAACGCCCTGCAGCACGATGCGTTGGTCTTCGCTGCCGGCGCTGTAGGTGCCGCCACTGAAGGCGCCGGTGCTGCTGATGCGGATCTCCGTGTTGCCGCCGTTGACGTTGAAGTCGAGGTAGCGATCGAGCGTTGCACTGGTGGTTTCGGCCACCAGCAGGTCGCGCAGATCCAGCACGTCACCGTTGGCGGCCACGTTGTTGCTGTCGAAGTTGTCGATGCGGTCGATGGCCGGCGCGCCCGCAGCGCCAGCGTCAGCCAGGCGCCACTGGAAGACGTCGGCGCCAGCGCCGCCGTCGAGCACGTCGTTGTCGCGACCGCCGATCAAGAGGTCATTGGCATCGCCGCCCGCCAGCAGGTCCGCGCCATTGCCGCCATCGAGCAGGTCGCTGCCATCGCCGCCGGCCAGGGAGTCATTGCCGCCCAGGCCGCGAAGCACATCGTCACCGCCCAGACCCGACAGGGTGTTGGCGAGGGCATCGCCACCCAGGTTGTCGCTGCCCGCCGTGCCGGCGGGCAGGCTGGTGCTGAAGGACGAGGACATGCCAGGCGTGACGGTCAGGGTCGACGCGGCGGTGTCGCCATCGCCATCGCGCATGACGTAGGCGAAGCTGTCGACGTGATTGGCCGCCGAGCACTGGTAGTCCAGCGACCCCAGCAAGTAGCCTTGGCCGCCACTCACGGAGTTGGACAGGCGCAAGTAGGTGAAGTCGACGCTGGTGGTGATGGTCTGCAGCGACAGCGAGCCATTCGACGGGCCGGCGGCGAAGACCCCGCTGGCCACCGCCAGGCCACTGGCATCGTAGGCTGTCCAGGCGGCGGAGGGCTGGCTCGCGTTGAGTTGGTTCAATCCCACCGTGACCTGACGACTGGCTTCGGGCAATTGCACGATCATGCTTTCGCCCACCTGGATGCCGGAATTGCCGACCTCCAGGCCCGGCTTGCTGCCGCCCTGGTAACTGACGTTGTCGGGTTGGCCCGGCAGTGCAGCGAGGTTGAGATTGGCCCCGCTGGCCCACCCCGCCGTGGTGAAGCCCCCACAGCCCCGGCACGTTGCTGCGCCAGGACGCCTCACTGGTCCCGGTCACGCTGCCGGTCTGGGCCAGCGCCAGGGTGTAGGTGAAGCTGCCGTCGGCGGCGACCTGCAAGCTGCCGTTGGCCGTCGAGAGGGTGGTGGCGCCGCTGGCAGCAATGGCGGTGCCATTGACGCTGACCAGTGTTTTGGCGCTGTCGATGGCCGCGTCATTGGTCAGCAGATTGCCGCTGACGCTGCCAGCCCAGGCGACGGTGCCGGCGTCACCGATGGCGCTGGGTGTGCTGTCAGTCAGGTTCAAGGTCACCGTGGTCCAGGCACCCGTGTCGCTGCCGTCGCTGGCGCGGTAGGCGAAGCTGTCAGCCACCGGCGTGTTGGCGCCGTCGTGCGTGACGGCCGGGGCGATGTAGCGAAAGCTGCCGTCGCTGTTCATCACGACCGTGCCACCGAGGGCCGTGGTGACGGCGTTGACGCCGTTGGCCGCAGCGCTGCCGGTGCCCGCGCTGGTAGCGAACTGTGTCACCGACAGTGCATTGCCTTCGATGTCGCTGTCATTGCTCAGGACGCTGCCAAAAGCGGTGGTGTTGCTGCCTTCGACCCGCGTGAAGCTATCGGCGACCGACGTCGGGGCATCGTTGACCGGCGTGATCACGATGTTCACGCTCAAGCTCGTGGCGGCCGTACTGCCGTTGGGTTCGGTGCTGCTGGTGTTGAAGGTCAGCGAATTGCTGCCACTGAAGTTGGCTGCGCCACGGTATTGAAGCGTGGTCAGGTTCCAGCCGCTGATGTCAACGCTGGTGTTGCCGGCCGTGGCAGTGAAGCTGTTGCTGCCATCGCGCAAGGTCGCGCCGATGGCGATGCCGCTGGCTGACAGCGAGAAGGTCTCGGAGCCATCGCTGTCGGGCCGCACGACGCTGAGTCTGCCCAGGTTGATGAAGGTGTCTTCGGCGCCACTCAACTGGCCGGGGAAGTAGCCGCCGTCGCCGTTGGCCACAAAGGCGCCGAGTGCAGCACCGGCGGTGGTGAGCGCCGCCGCGTCCGGGTAGATCTGGAAGTTGGCAGTGCTGAGGTCCCGCGCCGGGCCAGCGTCAACCGCCAGGTTGATGTCCAGGTTGCCGGGACCGTTGCCGTTGTAGACGATGATCTCGAGGCTGTAGTAGCCCGTCGCCGACGGCGTGAAGCCGGTGCCGCTGAAAGCGCCCCACGTGTTGAAACCCTGGTTGAAGACGGTGGTGCCACCGATCTCGATGCGCAGGGTGTCGTCGCGGCTGCCGCTCACGCTGTAGGTGCGCCCTGCTTCAAGGTAGATGTAGCCCGAGGTGCGATAGGCATCGTCGGCACCGATCGAGGCCAGGGCCACATTGGTGACGGCCGCCGAGGAGGTCGGGACGAGGGCTTCGACCGCAGCCTCGACCGTGGCGGTGTTGCTGGCGTTGCTGGTGTCGATTGTCGGGACGTTGTCATAGAACTGCATCGTCAGGCCGATGGCCGGCGGCGCATAGTTCAGTGACAACTGCGGCGCATCAGCCACCGGCGTGATGTCGATCGTGAGGCTGCGCTGGCTGCTGAACAGGCTGCCGTCGTGGGCGCGAAAGCCGATCTGGGCGTAGTCCTCCCGCAGGTTGCCGACACCCGCTGTGGCAAAGCTGCCGTCGCCCGATTCATTGGCGTCCGGCACGAAGCGCAAGCGGCTGGCGGAAATGTCGGCCTGGCTGACGATCTGGTTGAGCGCCACGGCCACCCAGACACTGCCGTTGAAGTACTGCAGTGCACCGTCGCCTGGCAGGGCCACGAACTGCACACCCAGGCTGCTGCTGTCGACATCGGCAACACCGAACTCGGCCCAGGTCAGCAAGCGCACCTGATCCTCGATGCCGGTGAGGGCATTGTTGGCGGCGGTTGGCGCATCGTTGACGGCCGCCAGGTTGATCGTCACGCCACCGGCCACGGAGACCAGGCCGTCGCTG
>JANNGJ010000508.1:0-10104 GCA_031403815.1 Burkholderiales bacterium
CGATGACGTCGCGCAGCACCCAGGCCGCGTCGCGGGTGGAAGCATCGAAATAGACGTGGGCGTGCCAACTCTCGATGGCGGTGGCCGGGTCCAACGCAGTCATGGCGGCGGGACCCGGCTCGCGATCCGCCATCAGTAGAACCCGACGCGGCGACGGTAGCGCTCCGCGCGCTCCTGGTCGTACTGCTCCGCGTCGAACGCCTCGCCCTGGATGGCGCGGTGCACCTGGCCACCGGTCGGCATCGTGCCGGGGTCGATGAAACGCTCTGGATCCCACAGGTGCGAGCGCAGCAGGGCCTTGGAGCACTGGGTGTAAGCCTCGTCGATATCGACCAGGATGCCCAGCAAGGGCAGCTTGCCTTCGACGGCACTGGGGGCCAGCAAGGCCTTGTCGGTGGTGATCGTTGCACGGCCGTTGACGCGAAACGTTTCGGTGGCGCCCGGCACGACGAAGAGCAGGCCGACGTGCGGGTTCGCCAGCAGGTTGCGCAGCGAGTCCGCCAGCCGGTTGCCGGGGCGCTCGGGCAGGAGCAGGGTGCGCTCGTCGAGGATTCGCACGAAGCCCGCCGGATCGCCGCGCGGGCTCAGATCGCAGTTGCCCGCAGGATCGCTGGAGGCGATGCACACAAAGGGCGAGCGCTCGACGAACAGGCGAGTCATCGTGTTCAGGCGATTGCTGATCTTGGCGCAGGTCAGCGCTGCAGCTTCACCGATGAGTTCGCGCAGTTGCGCTTCGGTCGCGATGACCTGGGATGTGAGGGGGTGGGCTGAAGCGGCGGCCATGGGTTGCCTCGGCAGCGTGATGAAGGTGGCCCATTGTGCGACGCCTTGCATGGGGCATCCACCCGTAGGCGACGCGCCGGTTGTCAAGCACCATCACCGCGGACGACGCAAGAACAACAACCTGGAGACACTATGGATCGCCATGACGCCCGCTCTCGCCGCCAGTTGCTCACTTGGGCCGGCGCCACGGCTGCAGCGTTGGCCCTGCCCACGGCGCGAGCACAAACGAGCGAGATCAAACCGGCGTCGCGAAGCGCAGGCGCCTGGCCCGACAAGACCATCCGCATCGTGGTGGCCTTTCCGCCTGGCGGCCTGACCGACGCCTATGCCCGGCTCTACGCCGAGCACCTGACCGCCAAGTTCGGTGTCACGGCGCTGGTCGACAACAAACCCGGTGCCGGCGGCATCATCGCCATCGACGCGGTGGCCAAGTCGGCGCCCGACGGCTACACGCTCCTGATGACCACGACGGGCATGGTCTGGCAGAACCGCGTGCTGTACACCAAGCTGCCCTACAACCTGGACAAGGACATCGTGCCAGTGGCACTCTTCCCGTCCGGCCCCTTGGTGGTGGGCGTGCCCGAGAAGCTGGGCATCAACAACTACCGCGAGCTGGTGGCCTACGCCAAGGCCAACAACACCAACATGGGCAGCTACGCGCCGGGCGCCTACCCCCAGATGGTGGCCGACCAGGCCAATCGAAACGAGGGCACCAAGATCGTCACGGTGAACTACCGGGGCGAGTCGCCCATGTGGATTGACCTGGCTTCGGGCAACTTGCAGGTGGCCATTGGCAGCTACCAGTCCTTTGCCACCGTGGCCACGCGCGGTGTCAAGGCCATCGGCGTGACCGGCACCTACCGCAGCCCCAAGTTGCCCGACGTGCCAACGCTGATCGAGCAGGGTGTCGCCGGCCGCTTGGTGCAGCTCGAAGGGGGCCTGCCCTTGACGGCGCCCGCAGGCACGCCGGAAGCGGTGTTGCGCGCCTTGTCGCAGGTGGTGGTGGAAGGCGCGAACACGGCGCGTGCGGCCCAGCTGCGTGAAACTTTTGCCATTCCCAGCAAACCCAAGAACCTGGCCGAGACCCGTGCCGATTGGGCGCGTGATGTGCCGGTGTGGATCAAGGTGGCGGTGGATCTGGGCATCAAGCTGGACTGAAGCCGCGTCGCGCGCTGCCCACATGCACCCCACCATCGTCTACCAGTCGCAGGTCATCCCGCCTGAGGCCTTCGACAACGGCGTGCTGCGATCCGCTGCGGCCCTGAAGGCCGCCGGTGTGGGCGATGGTGACGTGGTGGCGCTGCTCCTGCGCAATGGCCCCGAGGCGATTGAGCTGATGCTGGCCACGCGCCACCTGGGCGCGCAGTGGTGCCCGGTGAACTGGCACTTCAAGGCCGACGAGGTGCAGTACATCCTGCAGAACAGCGGCGCCAAGGTGCTGATCGCAGACGCGGCCCTGTTGGCGCCGCTCGCTTCTCTGGATTGGGGTGACACCCGGGTGTGGTCGGTGCGCGGCCAGGTGCCGGGCCTGCCGGCGTGGGAGCCCGTGCGCGAGGCGTCGGCACCACTCGCCGAGCCCGCGGCTGCGCCGCGGGGGGCCATGTTCTACACCTCGGGCACCACCGGTCGGCCCAAGGGCATCGTGCGCCAGGCGTTCACGCCGCAACAGGCCGTGGCTGCCGCCGCGATGCGCCGCATGGCCTACGGCGCCGAGCCCGGCATGCGAGCGCTGCTGAACGCGCCTTGGTACCACAGCGCGCCCAACGGCTACGCCCTGGGTATCGCCCAGGACGGCGGCACCCTCTTTGTCGAGGAACGCTTCGACGCCGAGAGAACGCTACAGCTGATTCACGAACACCGACTGACCCACGCCTACCTGGTACCCACCATGTACGTGCGCATGTTGGCGCTGCCGGCCGAGGTGCGGGCGAAATACGACCTGCGCTCCATGCGCTTCGTGTCGTCCACCGGCAGCCCCTGCGCGCCGGACGTCAAGCGGGCAATGATCGAGTGGTGGGGCCCGGTGATCCATGAGTGCTACGGCGCGAGTGAGCTGGGCTACATGACTTTGCTGACGAGTGCGCAGGCGCTGCGCAAGCCCGGGTCCGCAGGCCCGCCGATGCCGGGCGTGGTGATGAAGATCCTGGATGAGCAAGGCATCGAGCAACCGGCAGGCAGCGCTGGCCTGATCTATGTCGACCAGCCGGCCTCGCCAGACTTCAGCTACATCGGCAACCCGGCGTCGCGGGCCAACATGGAGCGTGATGGCCTGAAGACCATGGGCGACGTGGGCTACCTGGATGAAGACGGTTTTCTGTTCATCGTCGACCGCCTGGCTGACATGGTGATCAGCGGCGGCGTCAACATCTACCCGGTCGAGATCGAACACGTCCTGCAGACCCTGCCGGGCGTGGCCGACTGCGCCGTGTTCGGCATCCCCGACGACGAATTCGGCGAGGCCCTGGCCGCGGCGGTGCAACCGTCCCCCGGCGCATCACTGACGGTGCAAGGCATTGGCGCCTGGCTGCGCGAGCGCATCAGCGGCTACAAGGTACCCAAGGTGATCACCCTGCACGAAGCCCTGCCACGCGAAGACACCGGCAAGATCTTCAAGCGCAAGCTGCGTGACCCCTACTGGGCCGGGCGCACTCGGCGCGTCTGAGCCCGACCGGTTCGGCCATGCCTCCGCCTGCTTGATGGCTATTGCCTGACGGCGCGCAGGGTGTCGCAGAGCATGTCGAGGCGGTCGGCGTCGGCCGGTGGCAGCTCGCCGGCGCAGAGCATGGCAGCGCGCTCAATCGCGTTCAGCCGGAAGAAGAGTTCGTCTTCGATGGCTTCGACCTCGGCGGCGCTCTCGGCCATCACGGCTTCGCTGCTCCACAGCCCGCTGGCGTACCAGCCGGTGCGCAGGCGGCCGAGCAGGTGCTGGGCCAGGTTCAGGGTTTCCTTCAGCGCCGGCGACGCCGCGCTGACCAGCAACGCGGCGGCGCGGTGCTGAGCCGCCAGCAGCGCCGCGTCCAGGCGCGCCAGCCGGACTTGCACCTCGCTCGCATCGAGCCGGGCTTGCAGGGCCGGCTGCCCATGCACGGCTGCGGCGATCGGGCCGACCCAGGCCAAGTCGAATTCACCGGGCACCACGCGCAGGGCGATGCTGGCGCGGGACAGTTCGGGGTGCTCGCTGCGCAGCACGCCCAGCGTAGCTTCCGTGACGGCCAGCAGGCGGCCCAGGGGCGAGACCTCGTCGCGCTCCAAGGCGTGTGGGTAGCCCGAGCCGTCGAGGCGCTCGTGGTGCTCACCGATGGCCCGCGACAGTGCGGCCGGGTAATTGGTCAGTTGCGCCAGCAGCAACTTGCCGACATGGGGATGCACCACCAGGTGCTGGTAGCTCTGGAAGTCCAGGCTGCGGTCGGCATCGGCCTCGCCGTAGCGCGGGTCGATGTACATCTCACCCAGGTCGTGCAGCAACCCGCTCAGCATGGCCACGCGCAGGTCGGCGGTCGAACCACCGTGCCGGATCATCAGCGCTCCGGCCAGCGCCATGGCCTGCACCGCGTGATCAAAGGAATCGGGGCGCGACGCCTGGCCGGCGGTGAGCAACAGCTGGGCCACGGCGTGCAGCGGCAGAAACGCGACTTCCTGCGCGATCTTGGCGGCCTGCGGCCGCACCAGGTCGCCCACCGGCGTGTCGCGAGCCAGCAGCGCTTCAGTGCACAGCACCAGGGACTGCGACGTCACGCCGTCTTCGGCCATCAGGCAGCTCTCGAGCGGGTTGCGCAGTTGGCGGTCGAGCAGCTTGCGTTGCAAAGCGTTTGACACCGGCTGGTCGCGCGACCAGAGCTTGGTGCCCGAGATGTCAAAAATATCACGCGAGGCAATGATGCTGCGCGTCTGGCTGGCCTGCATGATGGTTGCCAAGGCGTGCGGGTTGGCAGTCGTGAAAGTGGCATTGAGGGCGGGCGCGGTCATGGGCTTCTCCAGCAAGTCGGGTGCACCTGGTGTATCGGCAGGCACGGCGCCCGACTGAAGCCGGGCGCGTGCCGGAAGGCAACAGATCCTGAGCGCGCGCCCTCTCTTTTGCGCACCTCACTCGCCGTCCGTGCCGGAATCGCCAGCGAGGGACAATCATGGCCATCCCTTTAACCTCGTCGCCGAAAGACCACCATGTCTCGCTCTGACCGCTTCTTGGCCCTCGCCCTGGCGCTGGCCGCCACCCTGGTCTTCAGCGCGACGGCCTCGGCCCAGGCCTGGCCGACCAAACAGCCCATCAAGCTCGTCGCGGTGTTCCCGCCCGGCGGCTCTGTTGACCAGGTGGCGCGCATCCTGGCGCCCGCCCTGCAGCAGCAGCTCGGGCAAACGGTCGTCGTTGACAACAAGGGTGGCGCGTCGGGCTCGATCGGCACCGGCTTGGTGGCCGCATCACCGGCCGACGGCTACACCTTCGCTGTGGTCTTCGACACCCACGCCGTCAACCCGGCGCTGATCCCAGCCCTGCCCTTCGACACCCGCCGCGACCTCGCGGCCGTGGCCTTGATCGGCACCGGCGCGATGGTGCTGGCCACCCATGCCGACACACCGTACAAGAACTTTGCCGACGTGGTGGCCGCGGGCAAGACCGCGCAAGGCGTGAGCTACGGCAGCATCGGCTCGGGCAGCCTGGGCCACCTGGCGATCACGCTGCTGGCCAAGAACGCCCAGCTCAACCTTGTACACGTGCCCTACCGCGGCGGCGGCCCGTTGATGAATGACGCCATCGCCGGCCATGTGCCGCTGTCCATCGGCTCGGTGTTCCTGACCAAGCCACACCTCGACAGCAAGCGCCTGCGCGCCCTGGCCGTGACCACCAGCAAGCGCTCGGCGAACCTGCCCGATGTGCCGACGGTCGCCGAGAGCGGCTTCGCAGGCTTCGACGCGCCGGCCTGGTGGGCCGTGCTGGCGCCGGCCAAGACGCCGCCCGAAATCGTCAAGCGCATGAACGACGAGATCAACGCCGCGCTGAAGTCCCCCGAAGTGGCGGCCAAGCTCGCGGCTCAGGGCATTGACGTGCGAACGGGCACGCCGCAGGTAGCGCAGGCCTTTATCGAAGGGCAGATCGACGTCTGGGCCAAGGTGGTGAAGGACAACGGGATCAAGGCGGAGTAGACCGTGGCGCGCAGGAAGCGCACACCAATCCGAGCGTCGAGACCTTACACGAGCGTGGTCAGGCGCTCAGCCGGCGGCAAGAAGAAGCTTGCCTGTCACTTCAATGGCGACAACGCCGCCGCTGACAATCGTCAACAGGGCCGCAGCGGCGTTTAGGCTGTCCAGCACGTGTTGGCCCACAGTTGTGCTGGTTAAGAATGACTTGTACTCGCTGTCGACCGCCACGTGGAATTTCATGGCTTCAACTTGCCGCAAGACAGGCACTGCGCCGGATACACGATAGTTCCTGAGGGTCTGAATGAGGGCGTGAAGTTCGCCCACGACGTGCCGCTTTACCGTGGTGCTGAAGTCCCCGTCCTTGACCTCTGCCATCACGGCATTCAGTTTTTCGATGACGCTTGCTATTTCGTCTTCTTTGAGCCCTTGAGAAGGGACGGACGTGTGCAATAGCTCTCCGATGAGGCCAACCTGCGAGAGGACAGAGTGGTCAATGTGGGCGCTGAACGTCTGCCACTCGCCGCCAAGGTTCATTGCCTTGAAGCCGTTCATGATTGGCTTTCGCCAGCTTTCAATTGACTTCACTTGACTCGGGTGATGTGCTGAAACAAGGTGAGCTGTCTCGCCTGGCAGTTGCATCGTGGCACCGAGTTTCGAGAACACGTCGTCGTCGCTTTCGGCGACGAGCAGTTTCGTCCACATTGCATAGCAGTTGGCCTTCTTGTCCACACTCATCGCCAAGTCCAAGACCCGGTGGAGACGCGTTGCCGCATTGTCGAAGTTCATGAACTGGCAATCAATTGATGTGATCAGATTGTCGCGAGGTCAGCGCCTCCGAGCAAGTCGTCTTGCGTCATTGATCGTCGCGGCAAGCAGCACGTTGGTGCGTCTTCCATCTGTTCAAGCACAAGTCCCTGGCATGGCTCAGCATCCCGACAATGATCACAAGGGAGACTGGCCACCATGCGCACGTTTCGACTCATTGGAGCGCTGCTCGGCGTCGTCGCGACCCACAGTGTCTCGGTGGTCAACAAATGCACCAACGCGCGGTAAGGAGACCGTCCAGGACGAGCCCCTGTGCCCGCAGGCGATGGCCCCAACCCTCGATCGGCCGAGGGCACATGGCGGGGACCGGCGAAGTTTCAGTTCACGGCCGGTGGTGCGCGCGCCGCCGACGCCAACGCGATCGGGCGCATGGTGATCGAGCTGCAAGCCGATGGCCGTGTGCGCAGCTTCATCGACGAGGCGGGCTGCAAGTTGAGCTGCTTGCACACGCAGTTCGTGTCTTCCGCAGGTGCCTCCCTCGATTTGACTGCCTCAGCCAGCAGAGACGGCCGGTTCACTGCGCGGTACTCGGGCCATCTGCTGGGAAGCGCAGCGGCGAAGGAGTCGGAACTGCAACTTCATGCGGTTGCTATGCCCCTGTTTGCGGGCCGCGTCAGCCAGGCCTCTATCGAGGCCGTGCTCAGGCGCTAGCTTGCGGTGTTGTCAGCAGACAGGTAAAGTAAGGATTCCTTACTGTCCCCACATTGCCATCATGCTCGCCAAGCTCACCTCGAAAAATCAGCTCACCCTGCCCAAGAGCGTGACCAATTCGCTCGGCGCGGTCGAGTACTTCGACGTGCAGGCCCGCGAAGGCCAGATCGTGTTGACGCCGGTTCGCATCCAGCGTGGCGACGCCGTGCGGGCCAAGCTGGCCGAGCTGAATCTGAGCGAGGCCGACATCGGCGACGCGGTGGCCTGGGCGCGCAGCGGCGCTGCCACGAAGGTCCGAGCCATGCCGCGCCGCAAGGCATGAGCACGGGCGCACGCCCGCGCCGCGCGCCCAAGCCGCAGCGCGTGGTGCTCGATACCAACGTGGTTCTGTCGGCGCTGGTGTTCGGCAAGGGGCCCACTGCGCAATTGCGGGCGGGGTGGCTGCGGGGTGACTTCTTGCCCTTGGTCAGCACTGCCACCGCGCTGGAATTGGTGCGCGTGCTGGGCTACGCCAAGTTCAAACTCGACGCAGCGAGCCAGCAGGAACTGCTTGCCGACTACCTGCCACACACGCAGGTGATCCAGGTGCCCGATCCGCCGCCCGCCGTGCCGGCGTGCCGGGACGCGTTCGACCTGCCCTTCCTGCATCTGGCTGTCGCAGGCAAAGCCGACGCACTGGTGACAGGCGATGCCGACCTGTTGGTGCTGGCGGGCAAGCTGCGCTGTCGGATCATGACGGTCGAAGCGTTCTTGCAGAGCCTTCGACCAACCGCCGAGCCGCCAGTTTGATCGGTTGGCCATTGCCGCTCGCACGCTATCCTCAGCCCATGCAGACCATCCTCGCGGTCAACAACCTCTCCAAAACCTACGCCTCCGGCTTCCACGCGCTCAAAGGCATCAGCCTGGACATCCGCCGCGGCGAAATACTTGCCCTGCTCGGCCCCAATGGCGCGGGCAAGACGACGCTGATCAGCATCGTCTGCGGCATCGTCACCGCCAGCAGCGGCACAGTGGGGGTCGATGGCCACGACAACGTGCGCGACTACCGCGCCGCACGCTCGCTGATCGGCCTGGTGCCGCAGGAGTTGACGACCGACGCCTTTGAGACGGTGTGGGCGACCGTCACGCTCAGCCGCGGCCTGTTCGGCAAGCGTGCCAACCCGGCGCATATCGAGAAGGTGTTGCGCGAGCTGTCACTGTGGGACAAGAAGGACAACACGCTGCGCACCTTGTCGGGTGGCATGAAGCGGCGCGTGATGATTGCCAAGGCGCTGTCGCACGAGCCGCAGATCCTGTTCCTTGACGAGCCGACCGCGGGCGTCGACGTCGAGTTGCGGCGCGACATGTGGCAACTCGTGCGCGGGCTGCGCGACACGGGGGTGACGGTGATCCTGACCACCCACTACATCGAAGAGGCGCAGGAAATGGCCGATCGCATCGGCATCATCAGCAAGGGCGAGCTGATCCTGGTCGAGGACAAGGACGCATTGATGGCCAAGCTCGGACGCAAGCAACTCACGCTGCAGTTGCAGCAGCCGCTGGCGCAACTGCCGCCCGCGCTCGCAGACTACCCGCTGGTGCTGGCCCAAGGCGGCCGCGAACTGATCTACACCTACGACGCGCAGAGCGAGCGGGTGGGCATCGTCGACCTGCTCAGGGACTTGACGCAGGCCGGCATCGCCTTCAAGGATTTGCACACCACCGAGAGCTCGCTCGAAGAAATCTTCGTCAGCCTGGTGTCCGACCGGAGCACAAGCCCATGAACCTGCACGCCGTGCGCGCGCTCTATGCCTTCGAGATGGCCCGCACCTGGCGCACGGTGATGGGCAGCATCATCTCGCCGGTGCTCTCGACATCGCTCTACTTCGTCGTCTTCGGCGCGGCCATCGGCTCGCGCATTCCCGAGATCGGCGGCGTCAGCTACGGCGCCTTCATCGTGCCGGGGCTGATCATGTTGTCGCTGCTCACGCAGAGCATCTCCAACGCTTCCTTCGGCATCTACTTTCCCAAGTTCACGGGCACGATCTACGAGCTGCTGTCGGCGCCCATCTCCTACAGCGAGATCCTGCTGGCCTATGTGGGCGCCGCGGCGAGCAAGTCGATCATCCTGGGCCTGATCATCCTGGCCACGGCCGGCCTGTTTGTGCCTCTGCAGGTACTGCACCCGTTCTGGATGCTGCTGTTCCTGGTGCTCACCTCCATCACCTTCAGCCTGGTCGGTTTCATCATCGGCATCTGGGCCGATGGCTTCGAGAAGCTGCAGGTGGTGCCGCTGCTGATCGTCACGCCGCTCACCTTCCTCGGCGGCAGCTTCTACTCGATCGACATGCTGCCGCCCCTATGGCAAAAGGTGGCCCTGTTCAACCCGGTGGTCTACCTGATCAGCGGCTTTCGCTGGAGCTTTTACGGCCAGGCCGACGTCAGCCTGGCGCTCAGCCTGGGCATGACGGCGCTGTTTCTGGTCGTCGCGCTGCTGGTCGTGGCTTGGATCTTCCGCACCGGCTACCGGCTCAAGTCCTAGCGCGGTAAGCTCGCAGCCTGCCCGTTGTCGGGCGTGCAAGGAACCCGCATGACGCACTCGTCCATGGGCCGCTCAGGCCGCTGGCTGTTGACCGCGCTGGCCCTCGGCCTGGCACTCACCACAGCGCGCGCCGAAGTTGGCCAGATCAAGGTTGCCAAGGGCCAGGTGAGTGTTGATCGCAAGGGCCA
>JANNGJ010000509.1:0-4384 GCA_031403815.1 Burkholderiales bacterium
GTCGCGCTGGCGCAGGTCACATCGCTGACGATGACGAGTGACGCCGGAGACTATATCGGGCAAGGTCAGACCTACAACTTCTCGCCTGTCGACGGGAGCTTCACGGCGCAGGTCAACTATCAAGGAGGCGTGTCGATCTCCTTCATTGCCCCCAATTACACACGCTGGTGGTACCTGGATTTCTCCGCGCCGAACTCTGCGCCGTTGGCGAAGGGCAGCTATCTCATGGCCACGCGGTTTCCGTTCAATTCCGGCGCCGGCCTGTCTGTCTCCGGTGAAGGGCGTGGGTGCAACACGCTGACAGGCAACTTCAACGTTCGACAGATTGAGTACGTCAACAACACCGTAGCGTCGTTCGAAGCGTCGTTCGAGCAACACTGCGAGGGATTTGAGCCGGCGCTGCGAGGTGAAATCAAGTACAACGCTTCTGCTCAGTTGTACCTGACGGCTCCGACCACTATCAAGCTGCAGACCGGCCAGACCGCCAACTTTACGGTCACAGCGACGGAAGCCCAGAATCGACGTGTAACCCTCACGGCGCCGACTCTGCCGCTAGGCGCGACTTTCACGGACAACGGCAACAACCAAGGTACGTTCCGGTGGGTGCCGACCAACGTTCAGACGGGCAACTTCATCGCGACCTTCGCGGGCAACAACGGCCAGGGAGTCGTGGCTCAGACATCGAGCCTGCTGACTGTCGTGCCACCGCCGCCTTTCAACGACGACATCTCGAATCCTGGCGTGCTGCCCATGGTGCCGACCACGGCAAGTCAGGTGGTGACGACCGCGTCGGCTGCCAACGATGATCCTTACTGCTTTGGCAACGCCCAGTCGGTCTGGTACAAATTCCAAGCACCGTCCACGATGCGTGTCGAGTTGAACACGTTCGGCAGCAATTACGACACGGCGATTGGTGTGTATACAGGGACTCAAGGATCCCTCTCGCAGGTGGCGTGCAATGGCGACGCTGGTGGCGGCTACCAGTCACGAGTCCGATTCGACGCTGTGGCAGGCACTACGTACTACGTGATGGTGTCGTCGCAGTACTACCCGTCGCCAGAGGCCAATTTGGTCTTGAACGTGTTGCAGGCGCCGCCGGCCTTTGCGTTCGCTCCGGTGCTTGCGCCCTTCAGCACCATTGTGTCGAGCACGGGGGGCGTCACGGTAAAGGGTTCTGTCCGCTGCAATGCGCCGTCAATTGTCTCTTTGTCGGGCAGCATCCGCCAGGACAAGAACGGAGTGCCGATCAACGGGTACTGGTCTGCCCAGGTTCCCTGCAACGGAGTCTCGGAATGGAGTGCACCGGTCTTGTACCAGACGTCGCTCTACAAGGGTCGCAGCGCGGCGCTTTTCAGCGGTGGCAAGGCAACAGTGGGTCTGCAGGCCTGGGCGATCGATCCGGACTCTGGCGAGTACCGCCAAGCGGCTATCACGAGCACGATCACGTTGCGAGGCAAGTAGGTGACTGAGGCGATTAACACCGCCGCGCACTGAGTGGCGCGCACCCCTGCCAGGGCGCGCCACCTTCAATTCCTCCTCATACGGACTGCCTACGTCGCCGCACGAGTTGGCCGCTCCGTGCGGGACTCCGACAGGTCAGCAACGGCCGTATGGGTTACCAGGAAGCCGACCGTCGCCGGTACCCGCAATTGGCCGATTGCAGTCCGCGGGGACGCTACTCGAGAGCTGACGGCGCGCGACCAGGAGATGCCGCAGTCCCCAGTACAACTGCCCCGAACTGATTGGGCAAGCTCTCGGTGGCCGCAGGCAGGCCGCTCGGCCGGCTCGGCTCAGTAGGCGCGCCCGCGCCGGTACTGCGCATGCTGGCGCCGCTCCAGCGGGCTGGCCTTGGCCAGGGCGGCGAGCGAGGCGCCCGCGTGCGCATGCGTGATGGCGATGCCCAGGGCATCGGCGGCGTCGCTGCCGGGCAGGGCAGTCAGCGTCAGCAGGCGCTGCACCATGGCCTGCACTTGGGCCTTGTGCGCATGCCCACTGCCGACGATGGCCTTCTTCATCTGCAGCGCGGTGTACTCCGACACCTCGAGCGAGCGTGACACCAGCGCAGCCAGCGCGGCGCCGCGCGCCTGACCCAGCAGCAGGGTACTTTGCGGGTTGACGTTGACGAAGACGATCTCGACCGCGGCGCAGGTGGCTTCGTAGCGCTGCGCCACTTCGCAAACGCCTTCGAAGATGATCTTCAGCCGCGCCGGCAGATTGCCCCGCGCCACCGCGGCCGTCTTGATCGTGCCGCTGGCCACGTAGTGCAGGCGCGGGCCATCGGCGTCGATCACGCCGAAGCCGGTGGTCTGCAGGCCGGGGTCGATGCCGAGGATGCGCATGTCAGGGGGGCGACCGGGCGAGGTCGGTGTCGCAGCTGCGGCCGCGGCCGCCGCGTGTGGCGTTGGTGTCGCCTTGCACTCTTTTGGCGGCGCGCCACGCTGCCGGGTCCCGGCCCGGCAGCCGGGTAACTTTCATTTGCGGGGCCAAATGAAAGTCACCAAAGCAAAGGCCCTCAATGCAAAACCTCTCAGTGCGTTCTTCGCGCGCCGGACCCGCGCCCAGCGGGCCACTTGGACAGCCCGCTGCGCATCGTGGCCGCAGCGCGCTGGGCGGCGCGGGCCTCGCAAAGCCTCGCCCACGCTGACCCAGCGATCCACTGTGCGCGCTCACTGGATCCAGGGCCGACGCGAAGCGAGGACCCGTCGAGTGACGTGTCGCCATGAGCCGCAGCGGAGCGTCCAAGTGGCCCGCCGGGCGCTGTGCCGGCGCGGGCAGAGCGCAAGTAAAGGTGTTGCATTCCAGGGCCTTTGCTTTGGTGACTTTCATTTGGCCCCGCAAATGAAAGTTACCCGGCCGCCGGGCCGGGACCCGGCAGTGTGGCGCTCCGCCAAAAGAACGAAAGACACCCATATTCAAAGACTCAACTTGAAGTACCACCGCACCGAGTGGAAGAACACCGGCGCGGCAAAGCACAACGGCGCCACCCGGTCGAGCAGGCCGACAGCACCGGTGACGCCGCTGCGGTTGCCCCAGTGGTGCACACCGGCGTCGCGTTTCAAGGCCTTCATCACGAACTCGCCGAGTGAGCCGCAGCCGGCGGCGATCAAGGCCATGACCAGGGCCTGGCCGGCCTTGAAGGGCGTGATCCAGTACAGCAGGGCGCCGACGAAGGCGGCCACCAGGGTGCCGATGAGCCAGGCCCGAACCGAGAAGCTGCGGCTGATCTGGCGTGCCACCGGGCGCCGGCGCAGCCAGCGGCTGGCCAGCTCCTGCACCACCTGGGCCACGCCCACGACGATGACCAGGAAAAAGAGCAGAAAGGCGCCGCGGCCGGCGTAGCCTTTGAAGTCCAGCAGCAGCAGGGCTGGGGCGTGCGACAGGCCATAGACACAGACCACGATGCCCCACTGGATCTTGGCGTTGCGTTCCAGAAAGCGGTGCGGGTCGCCGGCCATCGCGCTCACCACCGGAATGGCGAAGAAGACATACACCGGGATGAAGACCGTGAACAGGTCGAAGTGCCGTGTGGCGACGATGGCGTACTGCACCGGCAGCACGAAGAAGAAGGCCAGGATCAGGCTGCGGTGGTCGCTGCGCACGGTGTGCTGCAGGGTGATGAACTCGCGCAGCGCCAGGAAGGAGAACAGGCCGAAGAACAGTGTGGCCCCCACGGGCCCGGAGACCCAGGCCAACCAGAACAACACGGTGCCGATCCAGACCGCGCTCAAGTCGCCGCGAAAGCGCTGGGCGGCGGCGCTGCGCGACTCGGCTGTGTCGCGCAGCGAGTACAGGAAGGTGCCCAGGGTCACCAGCACCAGCACGCCGAACAGAATCAGGAACAGCAGCGCGACCTGGTCGTCCACACCGAGCTGGCGCAAATTGCGAAAGCTCATGAGCTGCGCGGCCGCAAGGACAGCACCGCCGCCCGCGCGCGCTCGAGGAAGTCACGCTTGTCTTCTTCTGCGCCCAGGTGCAGCGGCGCGCCGAAGGTGACGGTACACAGGATGGGCACCGGCACCACTTCACCCTTGGGCATGACGCGCTGCACGTTGTCGATCCAGGCGGGGATCAGCTGAACCTGCGGGAACTGCTGCGCCAGGTGGTACAGGCCGCTCTTGAAGGCCTGCGGGTCGCCCTTGTTGCTGCGCGTGCCCTCGGGGAAGATCACCAGCGAGTCGCCGCGCGTCAAGGCATCGGCGAGGGGCTCGAGCGGGTCTTGGTCGTCGCTGCGCGTGCGGGCTACATACACCGCGTTGAAGACCTCGCGCGTCAGCCAGTGCTTGAACGGGCTCGAGGTCCAGTAATCCTTGGCTGCGATCGGCCGCGTCTGGTTGCGCAAGTCCTTCGGCAGCGCCGCCCAGATCAGCACCCAGTCGAAGTGGCT
>JANNGJ010000510.1:0-2603 GCA_031403815.1 Burkholderiales bacterium
GCGAGTTCTACCGTCCGATGGCGGTGGCCATCATTGGCGGCGTGCTGACCTCGACCGTGCTGACCCTGTTGGTGATCCCGAGTTTTTATGACTCCATCGAGATCGCGCGCGACGGCGCGGTCGCCAAGTTCAATGCGCGCAGCGAACGCAGCAACCCCTTCTTCGCCTTTGCTGTCACCTTGCTCGAAGGCCTGTGCGCCTTGATCGGCCTGCGCGCACTGTGGCGCGTGGCCCTGCGCCTGGTGCGCAAAGCGCCTGCTACGCCGCTCGCTGGGACCCTCAGCCGATCAGGAGGGCCGCAATGAAGATGCCGATCATCATGAAGGCCAGCACCACCTTGGCGATCAGGCCGACCATGATGCCGAGCCAGGTGGCCACGCCGACCTTGACCGCGCGCTGCTGGTCCTTCTGCGCGATGTACTCGCCGATGGCCGCGCCGACCAGGGGCATGAAGAGCACGCCGACCAGGCCAAGGAAGAGGCCGGCCACGGTACCGAGCGCGGCGCCGATCAGGGCCTGGCGGCTGGCGCCGGCGCGCCGCGCGCCGAGCAGGCCGGCGGCGTAGTCGAGCACCCAGGCCAGCACCGCGAGCACGGCGATGATGCTGACGGTCGTGACGCCGACGCGTGTGAAGTCGTCGATCCAGGCGCCGAGCACGATGCCGGCTAGCACCAGTGCGGTGCCGGGCAGGCCGGGCAGCACGGTGCCGACCAAGCCGCCGACGATCAATGCGCCGCTCAAGATCCACCACAGGGTTTCGGTCACAGCGGCCTTTCAGTGCCAGCGTTGGTGCGGCAGATGGTGCCCTGGCGGCCTCAATTCAAGCGCCACCCTGGTTTTGTAGGCAGCTACACGGCCCCGCCGCCGCGACAATGCTTGCCTGTGCGTTGAGAATGTCCCTGTTCCTGGTAACCCTGTGATGCCAGCCCCCTTGCGGAACGTGATGCAATAGTTACCCTGAATGCGGGATCCCGTGGGCTGGCCGCTGCCGACCTGCTGGACCGATGAGGCCCTGTCGACATGAAACTCCGCCACAAACGCCTGACTTTCGCTGCCCTGTTGCTGCTGTCGGCCGGTGCCATCGCGGCGCTCGTCTTCAATGCGTTCCAGAGCAACATGGTGTTCTTCTTCTCGCCGACCCAGGTGGCGGCGAATGAGGCACCGAGCAACCGCACCTTCCGCATTGGTGGGCTGGTGGAGCAGGGCTCGGTCAAGCGCGACGGCTTGCAGGTCAATTTCATCGTCACCGACACCGCCAAGACCGTCCCGGTGCGCTATCAGGGCATCCTGCCCGACCTGTTCCAGGAAGGCAAAGGCGTGGTGGCGCAGGGCCGCTTGAGCAACGGCGTGTTCGAAGCGAAAGAGGTGCTGGCCAAGCACGACGAGAACTACATGCCGCCGGAAGCGGCCGACGCCCTTGAGCGCGCCAAGCGCGGCCAGTCGCGGCTGGACCAGTCGGTGGTCCAGCAGGCCGCGCCGGCCAAGCAGCCATGATCCCGGAACTCGGGCACTTTGCGCTGTGGCTGGCGGTCGGCGTCACGCTGATCCTGGGCACCGTGCCGCTCATCGGCGCGCAGCGTGGGCGCGCCGAGTGGATGGCGCTGGCCCGGCCGGCCACCCATGCCTTGCTGCTGCTGGTGTCGTTCAGCTACCTGTGCCTGATGAGCAGCTTCGTGCGCAACGACTTCACGGTGCTCAACGTCGCCTCGCACTCCAACACCGCCTTGCCGGTGATGTACCGCATTGCGGCCTCCTGGGGCAGCCACGAGGGCTCGCTCTTGCTCTGGCTGCTGATGCAGGCCGGCTGGGCCTGGGCCGTGGCGATGTTCAGCCGCAATCTGCCGCTGCCGGTGCTGGCGCGCATCTTGTCGGTGATGGGCTTGTTGACGCTGAGCTTCCTGCTCTTCGTGCTGTTCACCTCCAACCCCTTCGAGCGCCTGTTCCCGGCGCCGCTCGACGGCCGCGACCTGAACCCGCAGCTGCAAGACCCGGGCATGATCTTCCACCCGCCGATGCTCTACATGGGCTATGTCGGCATGTCGGTGGCCTTCGCCTTCGCCGTGGCGGCGCTCATCGGCGGCAATCTCGATTCGCAGTGGGCGCGCTGGAGCCGGCCCTGGACCACCGTGGCCTGGACCTTCCTCACCTTCGGCATCGCGCTGGGCAGCTGGTGGGCCTACTACGAGCTGGGCTGGGGCGGCTGGTGGTTCTGGGACGCGGTGGAAAACGCGTCCTTCATGCCCTGGCTGGTGGCCACGGCGCTGATCCACTCTCTGGCCGTGACGGAAAAGCGCGGCAGCTTCAAGTCGTGGACGGTGCTTCTGGCCATCACGGCCTATTCGCTGTCCTTGCTCGGCACCTTCCTGGTCCGCTCCGGCGTCATCACCTCGGTGCACTCTTTCGCCAGCGACCCGGCGCGCGGGTTGTTCATCCTGATCATGCTGGCCATCACCGTCGGCGCCGCGCTGGCGCTGTTTGCCTGGCGCTCGCCGACGGTCGGCCTGGGGGCTCGCTTCTCGATGCTGTCGCGCGAGACCATGCTGCTGGCCAACAACGTGCTGCTGGTGGTGGCCACCGGCGCGGTGATGCTGGGCACCCTCTAC
>JANNGJ010000511.1:0-4929 GCA_031403815.1 Burkholderiales bacterium
AAGATGGTCCAGATGGCCGCCGGGTTGGCGGCCTTGAACACCAGCAGGCCGATCGGCAACCAGGCCAGCGGCGAGACCGGGCGCAGCAGGCTGATCAGCGGGTTGACCATGCGATTGAGGAAGGTGAAACGGCCGATCAGGAAGCCGAGCGGGATGCCGACCAGCGCCGCCAGACCGAAGCCGATGGCCACGCGCTCGAGCGAGAACAGGATGTTCCAGCCGATGCCCTGGTCGTTCGGGCCCTTGTCGTAGAACGGGTTGGCGAACAGCTTGACGGCTGCGGCGAATGTCTCGCCCGGCGCGGGGAAGGCGCCGCCCGGCTTGGTCAGCAGGGCCCAGAGGCCGATCAGCAGGGCAATGCCCAGCACGGGCGGCAGCACCGCCATCCAGATCGCGCGGGTGTCGAAGGGAATGCGCGGAGACGTCCGCGCAACAACCCGTTCACCCTGAGCCTGTCCTTCGACAAGCTCAGGATGATCGGAATGGGCCCGTTCGCCCTGAGCCTGTACCCCCGACTGTCCTGAGCTTGTCGAAGGAAGGGTTGCGGTGGCTTCGACAGGCTCAGCCCGAACGGGGTCGAGGGAGTTCTTCTCCAGCGCCAACTGGCGGGAAGCCTCCAGCGGCGAATGAAACACAGCGGAGACCATGGCCGCTGCCTCAGGCCGCGGCCGCGGCTTTGATCTTGAAGCTGTCGGCGTACTTGGCCGGGTCTTTACCGTCCCAGACCACGCCGTCGATCATCTTGCTGCTGCGCAGCGGGTCCTTGGGCACGCTGACCTTGAGCTGCGCTGCGGCTTGCTTGTACAGCTCGATCTGATTGATCTGCTTGGCCACGCCGAGGTAGTCGGGGTGGTCCTTCAGCAAGCCCCAGCGCTTGTGCTGCGTCAGGAACCACATGCCGTCGGACAGGTAGGGGAAGGTGACGGCCCCGTCGTTGAAGAACTTCATGTGATTCGGGTCGTCCCAGGTCTTGCCCAGGCCGTTCTGGTAGCGGCCGAGGATGCGCTGGTTGATGGCGTCGACGCTGGTGTTCACATAGGCCTTGTCGGCGATGGTCTCGGCCATCTTGTTCTTGTTCGACAGGTTGGCGTCGATCCAGCGGCCGGCTTCCATCACGGCCATGATCACGGCGCGCGCCGTGTTCGGGTTCTTCTTGGCGAACTCGCCGGTGGTGCCGAGCACCTTCTCGGGATGGTCTTTCCAGATGTCCTGGGTGGTCGCGCCCGTGATGCCGATGCCGTCGATGATGGCGCGGTGATTCCACGGCTCGCCGACGCAGTAGCCGTCCATGTTGCCCACGCGCATGTTGGCCACCATCTGCGGCGGCGGCACGGTGATGACCTTGCTGTCCTTCATCGGGTTGATGCCGTAGGTGGCCATCCAGTAGTACAGCCACATGGCGTGAGTGCCGGTGGGGAAGGTCTGGGCGAAGGTGTACTCGCGCTTGTCTGCGGCCATCACCTTGGCCAGGGAGGCGCCGTCGACGGCGCCCTTGTCTGCGAGCTTCTTGGAGAGGGTGATGGCCTGGCCGTTCTGGTTCAGCGTCATCAGCACGGCCATGTCCTTCTTCGGGCCGCCGATGCCCAGGTGCACGCCGTAGACCAGGCCGTAGAGCACATGCGCCATGTCGAGCTCGCCGTTGACCAGCTTGTCGCGCACGCCCGCCCAGGACGCCTCCTTGGTCGGGATGATCTTGATGCCGTACTTCTCGTCGAACTTGAGCACTGACGCCATCACCACCGAGGCGCAATCGGTGAGCGGAATGAAGCCGATGCGCACTTCCTTCTTCTCCGGCGCGTCGGAGCCCTGGGCCCAGGCACCGGGGCTGACGGCCGCGCCCGCGGCGAGTGCCGCCGAGCCCTTGATGAATTGCCTGCGCTCGTCACTCATCAGACCCTCGCGTGTAAACATGGTTGGCTCCCCGGTAAATCAACAAAAAATGGCGTCGCGACTTGGGCGCCCGGGTGGCTCCCGCAGCACGCCAAGTCGGACGCCATTGCCCGATCGAAGGTGGCAACCACCACGCCTTTGCGGCGATTGCCCTGAGCCTGGACATGCACGGGGCGTGCCAGGCGTTTTGCCGGTGGCGCAGGCGCTTGCGCACCAATGCCGGCCCCGACGCGCCTTGCTTTGGTGCGGCGCAGCACAGGGATGTTGCGTTCTGGCGCTCAGACACGCGGGTGCAACAGGGCGTCGGCCTCGATGATGCGTTCGGCCAACTGCACCAGCTTCTCGCCGCGGTCCATCGCCAGCTTGCGCAACTGCTTGTGGGCGCCGTCTTCACCCATCCCGCCTTGTTGCATCAGGATGGCCTTGGCTCGCTCCACCGTGCGGCGTGACGAAAGCTGCGCCTCGGCCTGCACCAGTTGCTCGCGCAACGACTTGTCTTGCTCGAAGCGCGCAATGGCCACCTTGAGCACCGAGGCCAGCCGGTGCGGCTGCAGCCCGGCCACCACGTACGCGCTCACGCCCGCGCGCATGGCCTGCTGCAGGGGCGCGTCGCTGTCGTCTTCGGCAAACACCACCACCGGCCGCGGGTTGCTCGCCGACAGCGTGGCCACATGCTCCAGCGTGTCGCGCGAAGGCGACTCGCTGTCGATGATCACCACGTCAGGCGCCAAGCGCGTGACGCACTCGTGCACCACGATGGCCGAGTCGATCACACCGACGACCTCGTGGCCTTGGCGCGTCAGCTCGTCGCGGATCAGCGCCACCCGGTGCGCGCCGTCGTCGATCAGCAGCACGCGCAGCGGCGACAGGCTGGTTTCAACGGCGGGTGGCGGGGTGGGGTGCTTCACATCCCCGCGGTGCAACTTTCATGCCCTGCCCGCCTGCTCGCGGGTGCGAGGCGGGGCTCAGCGCAGGTGGCCGACCTCGAGGTCGTTGCGTCCGCTGCGGTCCGTGCCCTTCACGAGCCAGAGCGGTCGATGCGCAAAATCGACCGCCACGCCGGTCTTGCCATCGACGGGCTTTAGGTGGCGCTCGAACACCGACGTGGCCGGCATGTAGCGCAGCGCCACGCCGGTGCGGCGCTTGGCCGACCGGTTGGCCTTCGCGCCGTGGATCATGTAGACGTCGTGCAGCGACATCTCGCCCGGCTGCAACTCGAGGTCGACGGCGCTCGCCTCGTCGAAGGTGCCGGCCGCCAGGCGCTGGTTCAGCGTCAGATCGCTGCGGTCTTCGTGCAGGTGCTCGTGCAAGTGCTGGCCGACATGGGAGCGCGGGATGACGCGCAGGCAGCCGTTCTCCACCGTCGAGGCCTCGAGCGCCACCCACACGGTGCAATTGGCCAGCGGGCGGATCGGCCAGTAATGCCCGTCCTGGTGCCACGGCGTTTCGTAGCCCTGCGTCGCCGGCTTGCAGAACACGTGGCAGCCCCAGAGGCTGATGTCGTCGCCCAGCACGCCACTGACGAGTTCGACGATCTCCGGCTCGCGCGCCAGGTCGAGAAAGGCCCGGCTGCCGCGCACGCCTTCGCCGTTGTCGCCCTCGACATGCACCGAAACGAGCTTCTCGGGGCGCACGCCGGGGTTGTCGCGCAGCAGCGCATCGAGTGCCGTCACCATCGCCGCCGTGCGAGCCCCTGGCAGGCGAAAGCGCGGAATCACCCAGCCTTCGGCGCGGTAGAACTCGATCTCATCGGCATGCAGCTTGGCCACCGCGCAATGCTGCCAGACTTTCGCGCGCGCAGCGGTCCTCAGCGCGCGATCGAGTCCGATGTCTCGACGTTCGAGCTGGGTTGGTAGCTGTATCCGGCCAGCGTCACGCCCGTCACCGTGAAGATGAAGCTGCCGACGTTGGCCTTGGTGGTCGGCGAGGCGAAGGCGGCGACACCGTTGCTGCCCGTCACGGCACTCGCGCTGCCAGCGACGATGCCACTCCAGGTGCCCGTGACCGTGGCGCCGGAAACGGCTAGACCGCTGGCGTTCTGCACCGTCACGGCGGCATTGGCGCGTGCATTGCGGGCCTTGCTGTTCACCGTCAGGCTCATCGCAATGTCGGAGACCCCCATTCCCACCACCACCACCGGCGACTGAGCGTTGATGATCACGCTGCGCGTGGCGGTCAGGCCACTGTTGTCGGTGACCCTGAGCTGGGCGGTGTAGCTGCCTGCGTTTGTGTAGTTGTAGTCGGCAGTTGCCGAGCCTGCAATGAATCCTGGTCCGTCGCCGAAGTTCCATTCGTAGCCGACGATCGAACCATCGGGGTCGGCGGAGCCGGCACTCGAGAAGGCCACGGCCAGAGGCACCGTGCCGCTGCTCGGCGTGGCGCTGATCACCGCCTGCGGCGGCTGGCCGGCGGCAGGGAACACGCTGCCGCTGATGGCGTACTGGCCCAGGCTGCCGTAGTCGGTGTAGCCGGTGGTCAAGCGGTCGCCCTTGCCGACGCCTTGCACCGTCAGGTAGTAGGTGCCGGCCAGCGCAGCGGTGTAGCTCAGCGTCGCGGGCAGGGCATCGATGGGGTTGGCGCTGGCCACCACGCTGCCGGCGGCGTTGCGCAACTCGATCAGCAGGTCGAGGTTGGACGAGCGCGCTGCGGTGGCGATATTGAGTGTCACCATGCCGGCGCCTGCGCTGAAGGAGAAGACATCAACATCGCTCGGCCGCTCGATCACGCCTTCACCCGTCAGCGTTGTCATGCCGCCAGAGCTTCCCGTGTCCAGCGCGCTGGCGCTGCCGATCGTGTCGCCATGGTCGTCAGCGCGCAGCGGAAGGCCGTTTCCGGCCATCACGGCATAGTCGTCCTGCACATTGTTGGCGCCGCTGTACTCACCCTTGCTCCACTGAACCAGGGGTTGGTAATAGCCCACGCCCATGATGGGCGCCCAGCCGGTGGCGCCACTGCCGTGGCCCTGGTAGTAGCCGGTTGCTGCTGTGCCGTCGTGCGCCAGGCCCATGTTGTGGCCGGCCTCGTGCGAGATCGCCTCGG
>JANNGJ010000512.1:0-3017 GCA_031403815.1 Burkholderiales bacterium
GGGAGCGCGAACTGCACGACGTGGTGGCCCAGGGCGTTTACGAAGCCGGCTTCGACAACCTGCGCCGCCACCTCGCGGCTGGTGCCGACTTGCGCGTGCCTGGCGCCCGCCACGCGACGCTGCCGCGCGCCCTGGCCGTGCCGACCCGGCGCGTTGTGGTGGCAGCGTATGGCGGCGCCGAGCAGTTGCAGGCGCAAGACGGCGAAGCGCCGGCGCCCGGCCCCGGCGAGGTGCGCATTCGCCAGCGCGCCATCGGCGTGAACTACATCGACGTCTATTTGCGCCGCGGCTGGATCCCGCCGATGCTGGCGCCGGGCGGCACGCCGGGCATGGAAGCCGCCGGCAGCGTGCTCGATGTCGGCGAAGGCGTGCACGGCCTTCTGCCCGGTGACCGCGTGGCCTACATCGGCCCGCAGCCCGGCGCCTATTGCAGCGTGCGCAGCGTGCCCTCTGCATGGACGGTGCGCCTGCCCGCAGCGGTGGAAGACGCCACCGCGGCTGCCGTGCTGCTCAAGGGCATCACCGCCGACTACCTGCTGCGTGACCTCGGCCACGTGCGTGCCGGCACGCGCCTGCTGGTGCACGCCGCGGCGGGCGGTGTGGGCCTGCTGCTCTGCGCCTGGGCGCGCAGCCTGGGCGCGCACGTGCTGGGCACTGTGTCGAGCGAAGAGAAAGCCCGCGTCGCGCGTGAGCACGGGTGCGAGCACGTCATCGTTGACCGCGACCACCGATTTGCCGACGCCGTGCGCGGGCACTGGCCTGAGGGCGCCGAGGTCATCGTCGACGGCCTGGGCGAGGCCGCACGCGACGAAAACTTTGCGGCCCTGGCGCGCTGCGGCCACTGGATCAGCCTGGGCCAGGCCAGCGGCACGCTGCAGCCGATCTCGCCCGACTGGCTGGTGCAGAAATCAGCCACCTTCTCGCGGCCCGTCGCCTTCGACTATGTGGCCACGCCGGCGCAGATGACGGAGCGAGCGCAGCGCCTGTGGGCGGCATTGGCCGACGGCAGCCTCAAGGCCCCGCCCATCGAGCGCTGGTCCCTCGACGCCGCAGCGCGCGCCCACGAGCGGCTCGAATCGCGTGCCACCATCGGCGCCTTGGTCTTGGTGGCCTGAAGCCACCGCACGGGAGATCCCATGATCGTCGGCATGAACCACTTCACCATCGTCGCGGAAGACGAGCGCAAGACGCTCGACTTCTACGTCGGCCTGCTCGGCCTCAGCGTGGGCCACCGCCCCGATCTCGGCTTCCCCGGCGCCTGGCTTTACGCCGGCGGCCCGCAGGCTGTGCTGCACATGTACTTCGAGCGCCCCATGCCGGCCGCGCGCACGGGGGTCATCGACCACCTCGCCTTCAGCGCCACCGGCCTGAAGGCTGTGAAGGCCCGCTTCGACGAAGCCGGCATTGCCTACGACCTGCGCCGCCAAGCTGGTGCGGGCACCTGGCAGTTGTTCAGCACCGACCCCAATGGGGCCAAGGTTGAGCTGGACTTCGACCCGGCCGAGACGCTGTAGTCGGCGCTTCCAAGACGTTGGCATAATCTGCCAACGCGAGTATCGGAAGATCTGCTCGCGCGCTTTCGGAGCCAGCAACATGCCTACACGCAACGTAGTTCTGAGCGAACATCAACAGTCGTTGGTAGAGACGCTGGTGCAGTCCGGTCGCTACCAGAACGCAAGCGAGGTGCTGCGAGAAGGACTGCGCCTGATCGAGGCGCGAGAGCGCATTGGGCAAGCGAAACTCAAAGCCCTTAAACAAGCGGCCCGCCAGGGCTGGGCAGATTTGTCCGCGGGTCGCTACGCCGATGTTGCCGATGATCAGCTTGAAGACTTCGTTGCGCAGTTAGGCCGACGAGCCGCCCAGCTGGCCAAGACGGCGAGCTGATGCTTCGCTATCGGCTGTCGGACACCGCCCAAGTCGATGTCATCAGCCTCCTTGCCTGGACGCACGAGCAATTCGGCGAGGCCGCCCGTCTGCGCGATGAGAGCCTGATCGTCGCAGCGCTTCGCGACCTGGAGACGCAGCCCGACAGACCGGGCAGCCTCGTGCGGCCCGAACTCGGCGCGGGTGTCAGGTCGTGGCATCTTCGACTGAGCCGGGATCACGTGGCTACGGGTGCGGCGGCAGTTCGTCGGCCGCGCCACTTCCTGGTTTACCGCGTTGAGCCCGCCCTGCTCGTGGTCGGTCGTGTGCTGCATGACGCTATGGAATTGGCGCTGCACTTGGACCCTGATACGTCCTGGGAATAGCCGCCGGCACGCGTTTGCCGGCTGCAGAGCCATCGGGCGCAGTGTCATGTCAGTCGAGGCAGCGACCCTGGGTGATGGTCTCGGCGTCCAGCGCCTGGGCCACCCAGGCTGCTGCAGCGAACAGGCGCGCATCGTCTTGTGGTCGTGCGACGAGTTGCAAGCCCAATGGCAGGCCTTTGCTGTCCACCCCACCGGGCAGCGTCAGGCAGGGGCAGCCGAGCAATTGCCAGGGGCGGCTGAACAGCGGATCGCCGGTGCTGGCCAGGCCACGCGGCGCGGCGCCGAGGGCGGCGGGAGCGAGCAGCAGGTCGGCGTCGCCGAAGAACGCGTCGAGGGCTGCGCGGGCTTGCCGTGCCGTCGCAAGCGCATCGGCGTAGCGCGCAGGGTCGAGTGCGGCGCCTGCGTCGAGGAAGGCAGCCAGCGCGGGCGACAGGTCGGCGCGGCGGCAGCGGTGTTCGAGGCTCAGTGCGCGCGCGGTTTCGAACAACTGCACGCAGCGCTGGGCCTCGAACAGCGCGGCGAAGGGCGCGGGCCAGGGCGGCAAGTCGCGCAGCGCGGCGCCGGTCGCCGCCAGGCGCTGTGCCACGCTGCCGAGCATGGCCTGCATCGCGCCCGACAGCGCCGCGGCCTGCGGCGTCAGCGTCAGGGCCAGGCGCGGTGCGAACGCGGCGCTGCTCGGCAAGGCCGCGTTCGCGCGACCTTCGAGCGCGTGCGCCAGCAGGGCAGCGTCATCGACGCTGCGCGCGAACACGCCGACTTCGTCGAGGG
>JANNGJ010000513.1:0-8640 GCA_031403815.1 Burkholderiales bacterium
CACAACGTCGCGTGGAGTGCGGTCGGTGCCGACGGTACGTTGCGCCAGACGCTGGCGGCGGTGCTGGAGCGGGCCCGCCTGCAGGCGTTGGTGGGCCAGCCGCTGCCCAGCGAAGCCGAGTCGGAGGCCGTCGCCGCCAAAGCCACACCGACGCCGGTGCCCGACCTGCCGGCGAGCGCGCTCGCCGGCACCAGCGCTGCCACCGCCTCCGTCACCGCCTCACCCACCACGACGACCGCTGCAGCGGCCTCGGCCGTACCCGCCACGCCCGCCACGCCATCCGCACAGCCACCGGCGCCGCCGGCGGCGGCCGAGCCCGTCAAGAAAGCGGTCGAGACCGTGAACAAGCTGCGCGGCCTGTTTGGCCGCTAAACAGCCTGCGGATGACCGGCGGCGACGGCGTGGTTAGCATCGCCTCAACCGCCGCCGCCATGCACCGTCAACCGCACCCGACCCCTCCGCAGCTTGCGAAACCTGAGCAAGGCTCGCCCGTTGGGCAGCTGCTTCTCGCCAGCGCTCCGCGCTGCGTGCGCAGTGACGGCACGGCGGTGGCGCTTGCCGCGCGCGACGCGGCGCTGCTGGCATGGCTGGCCCTGGAAGGCCCGACGCCGCGTGCGCGCCTGGGTGCCTTGCTCTGGCCCGACAGCGAGGCCGCCACGGCGCGCAACGCGTTGCGCCAGCGCCTGTTCATGTTGCGCAAGACGTTGGGCTTCGACGCCGTGGTCGGCAGCGTCACGTTGGCGCTGGCAGCGGGCCTGACGCACGACCTCGACGATGCCGACAACGTGCTCGGCGACGCCGCGCCGGCGGCAGCCGGCGAGTTCGCCGCATGGCTAGAGCAGCAGCGCGGCCGCCGGCGTGGCCGCGTGCAGCAGTCGCTCGCAGAGTTGGCGCAGATGGCCGAAGACGCGCGCGACTGGCCTGACGCACTCACCCATGCACGGGAGGCGCTGGCGCTGGAGCCGCTGTCGGAAGCGGCGCACCGCCGCTTGATGCGGCTGCATTACCTGGCCGGTGACCGCGCCGCCGCCCTGCTGGCCTTCGACCGCTGCGAGCGGGTGCTCAAGGACGAGGTCGGTGCGACGCCCTCTGCCGAGACGCTGGCGCTGCTGGCGACGATCGACCAGGGTGCGGCCAGTGGCGCACTCAGCGTCGGCAACGCCGTGCCGGCCAGCGTGCTGCGCCCGCCGCGCATGATCGGGCGCGAACACGAGCTGGCGCAGCTAGTGCAGGGTTTTGCTGGCGGCCTGGTGGTGGCCGTCATCGGCGAGGCCGGCCTGGGCAAGACGCGCCTGCTGCAGGAGTGCGCGCAAGCTCAGGCTGGCCTGGTGCATGTGTCGGCGCGCCCCGGCGATGCAGGCGTGCCTTTCGCGTCATTGGCCCGGCTGTTGCGCGCCGTGACGGCGCTGGCGCCAAGCCCCCCGGCGCTGGAAGACGGCACGCGCCGCGAGATCGCCCGCGTGCTGCCCGAGTTCGACACTGCGGCGCCGCGCGTCGGCGGCGAGGGACAGCGCCTGGTCTTGCAGCGCGCCGTGCAGGCACTGCTCGCATCGCAGCAAAGCCTCACCGGTCTGATGGTCGATGACCTGCACTTCGCGGATCCCGCCAGCCTGGACATGCTGCTGACCTTGATCGACGCTACTGGCAGCAGCGATGGTCAGCGCGAGGCCGGCCTGACCGCCGCGCCGCCGCTGCGCTGGGCCCTGGCCTACCGGCCGGCCGAAGCCGGCTCGCCGCTGCACGGCCTGCACGACGCCCTGGTCGAGCAGGTCCGGCTGCAGCCGCTGGCGCTGGCGCCACTGGATGAAGTGGCGCTTGCCGCGTTGGTCGACTCGCTGTGCTTGCCTGGCGTCGATGGCCGCACGCTGGCGCCCGGCCTGCGCCAGCGCACCGGCGGCAACCCGCTGTTCGTGCTCGAGACGCTCAAGCAGGCCTGGGTCGAGCGCACGCTCGACCGCCTGGCCGACGCGCAGCAACTGCCCCGGCCGCTGTCGGTGGGCCGGCTGATCCAGCGCCGCGTCGGCCAGCTTTCTCCCGCCGCCTTGGCCCTGGCCCGCGTGGCCAGCATCGCCGGTCTCGACTTCGAAATCGCCCTGGCGGAGCAGGTGCTGGGCGTGTCGGCGATGCAGTTCGCCGATGCCTTGAACGAGCTCGAGGCCGCCCAGGTGCTGCGCGGCGACGCCTTTGCACATGACCTGGTCTTCGAAGCGGTGCTGGCCAGCGTGCCGTCGACGATCGCGGCACGCACGCACGGCCAGGTCGCGGCCTGGCTGGAAGCGCGCGCGGGCGAGCCGGCGCGCATCGCCGAGCACTGGATCGCGGCGCAGCAGGGTGTGCGCGCGCTGCCTTGGTTGCAGCTCGCGGCCGACGCGGCGCGACGTGCGCTGCGCGCCAAGGAGTACATCGCTTTTATGGAGCGCAAGAGCCGCATCGAGGAGCAAGCCGGCCGGGCCGAGGCGGCGTTCATTTCGCTGCTCGCCGCGGCCGAGGAGTTCGTCAATGTGGACCTCGACGCGGCGGTCAGTGCGACGCATTGCGATCGCCTCGACCGGCTGGCGAGCACGCCTGCGCATCGAGCCGAGACGCTGCTGCAGCGCGGCCACCTGCACCAGCAACGCGGCGAGTACGAGCGCGCCGAGCACTTGGCGCGCGCCGCGCTGAATGCCAGCGTCGCGCTCTCCGACACCGCGCTGACGGTACGCTGCCGCCGCGCCTTGAGCGTGGCTTGCGTCATGGGCAACCGTTTCGGCGAGGCGTCGCAGCAGCTTGAGGCCTGCATCGCCTGGGTCGAGCAGCACAGCGACGACGCCGAGCGCAGCGAGTTGCACGGCGACCTGGCGGTGATGTACGACAACCTCGGCCGGCTCGAGGACGCGTTGCCCCACCACCGGCTGGCCTACGAGCTGTCGCGGCGCTGCGGCAACCTCAGCAATTCCTCGATGGCATGCAGCAACTATGCCTGCAACCGGCTCGACGCCGGTCACCTGTTGGCCGCCGAGGAATCGTTGCAGCAGGGCCAGCAGCTGCTGGCGGCCTACGACGGCTTTGGCGCGCACAGCGGCACCTTGCAGGTGCTGCGTGCGCTGTGTTTGTGCCACCTTGGCCGTTATGCCGACGCCCTGGTGCAGGCCGAGCTGGGCGTTGCCTCGACCTTGCGCTACCAGCCGGGCCGCGTCGATAACGCTCGCGTGCGCCTGGCGTCGTGCTGGTGGCACCTGGGCCAGAGTGCGCGCTTGGCCCAGCAGCTCGAGGCCGTCACCGTCGATGCGCAGTCCAATCTCGCAGTGCGTGTCATGCATGCCCGGTTGAGCTGGTGGCATGCCCACGCCCGTGGCGCCGGCGCGGCGTCCATCGAGGCTGCGCGGCAGGCGCTGCTGGCCACAGCGGCGTCGCTCGGAGACGAGCGACCAGACCTGCGATTGCCGTTGGCGATCGACTTGGCGGCCAGCGCTGAGCCAGAACTCGCCTTGCGTCAACTCGACGGCATACGCGCCGAGGCCGAGCGGATCGGTCACTGGGGGGTGGCGCTCGCGGCACACATTCGAGCCGCCGGGACGGCGGCGGCTTGCGATCCGCACAGAGCGCGGCGCGAGGCCCTGGCGGCGCTGGCGCTGGCAGAGCAGGGGCGGCAGACCACCGCCTCTTTGCCCGCTGAGTTGTGGCTGCACGCCGGCCGCGCACTTGCCGCGGCGGGTGATGCGGCCAAGGCCGCCGAGGTGCTGAGCCAAGGCCGCGCTTGGCTTCAAACCACCGCGCGCGAGCAGGTGCCCGAGCCCTTTCGCGACAGCTTCCTGCACCGCAACGCGGTCAATCGCGAGCTGCTTGCGCTGGCGGCGCGCCTGGCCGAGGCGTGACGCGGCCACTGTGGTGAGGCCGGTACCTCAGGGCCTGCGCACGGGTCACCATTCACGCTGCTTCAAGGCCTTCATCGTGCTGCCGTCCACGGCCCCGGGTGACGGCGCCATCCCGGCGACACCACGCACGCTCAGCTGCGCTGGCGCGTAGCCACCCAGCTGACTGCTGCACCCAGCAGCATTGAGCCCGCCAGCGCATACATGCATCTTCGAGTGGCCGTCAGCGTATGTCGGCTGTACTGTGAGACCGGTCGGCGGCCTGACGAACTTTTGGCCGATCGGATGACTGCTGGTGGCGATTGCCGCCGCCCACGAGCGGCAGCTTGCCGTTGGCCTCCCACGAAGATGCCACTCGCTTCAGTGATGCGTTGCGGCCAGACCGCCCATCGTGCAAGGGCGGTCCCTCGCCTCAATCGACTGGTGTCGGCGCCATGAACGCCACGCCGAGGTGCCCCACCTTCACGTAGATCAGCGCGCCCTCGCTGCCCGTGAAGGGTGTGTGCCGGCTCCAGCGCGGGCTGCGCAGCCAGGCGCCCTGCGGGTACTCGCCCTGTTCGTCGCAGAACAGGCCTTGGAGCACCAGGATCTCCTCGCCGCCGGGATGGTTGTGGGTGTTGAAGCGGGTGTTCGGCGCCCACCGCACCAAGGCCGTGCTGACACCGTCGAACTCGTGCAGCGGCAGTACCGACAGGCCCGGCACCAGCCCCGGGCGCCAGGTGGCACGCGTGGTGTCGATGCTCACCGGCGCGTCGTCGCCGGCCGCGAACTGCCACAGCTTGACAAACAGCGTGCAACCGTCCCGGGAGAACGGGGTGTGCGCCGTGCCCGGTGGATTGCGCACGTAGGTGCCTGCGGGGTAGTCGCCTTGCTCGTCGCTGAAGGTGCCGTCCAGCACCAGGAACTCCTCGCCACCCCCATGGGCATGGTGGGCGAACCTGGCGCCCGCGTCGTAGCGCACAACACTGGTGGCCCGGGCCACTTCGTCGCCGATGCGGTCGAGCCGGTGACGGTGCACGCCGGGCTCGGGCGACGCCAGCCAGCTGCTCGCCGTTGCGGCGGGTATCACCACGCGTTGCGCGAAGTCCGCGTTCAGTTGGTGGGTGTTCATCCGAGCATTGTCGGGCCGGGCGCTAGCGCTCGCGCTCTCGCGGCTCGCTGCCAGCGAGCCGCGCCTCCAGTTCGGCGATGCGGGCGTCACGCGCGGCGAGCGCTTGCTGCACGTCCTCGGCATCGAGGCGCACGGGGATGTGTTGCGGGCAGTTCCAATCGAAGCCATCAACCGTGATGACCATCGCCCGCTGCGGCCGCGCGCGGTAGGCCGGATCGATCAGCGTGGCGGCCAGGGGGTCTGACGGCGTCAGGGCCTTGACCGCCATGTGGCCCAGCAGCTTCAGGCGCACGCGCTGGGCATAGTCCACCAGGATGATGGCCACGCGGTCGTTCACCGACAGGTTGCCGACGCTGACCAGTTGGCGGTTACCGGCGTAGTCGGCAAAGGCCAGCGTCTTGGCGTCGAGCACCTTGAGGAAACCGCGCGGGCCGCCGCGGTGCTGCAGGTAAGGCCAACCGGTTTCCGACACCGTGGCCATGTAGAAACTGCGCTGCGCGGCGATGAAGTCGGCCTCGGCGCCGCCCAGTCGGTCGTTGACGACTTCCGTGTCGCGTTCGAAGCTGCGGGCATAGCCGGCACGGCTGCCGTCGCGCGCCTGGGCGGCCTTGACGGCGGGCGTGAAGGCAATGTCGGCATAGGCGTGGGACATGAAGGGCTCCGTTAGGCCACGGGCGCCATCACGGCGCCGCGGCAGCCTGACTGTGCCCTCGTGAGCCGCAAAGCGGAATGCCTGCCCGCGCGAAGGCAGTCTTTCCGGAACGGAAAGAGTCGGCTCGTTCAGGTGGCGTGCGGTGCGACTGGTTCAGCGAACGTGCGCCGCGGAAACCACACGCAGCCGCGTACCGTCGGGCAAGGGCACGGCGCGGCGCAGCACCTCTTCGGCCAGCCATGCCGCCGACCGGCGTGCGCGCTCGGCCACCACCGGCAGCGGCATTTGCGTGTAGTCGTCGTTGAAGACTTCGAAGCTGTAGTCGCCACGGTAGCCCATGCGGTCGAGCTCGATCACCAGGCCGCGCAGCTCCTGGCTGTGCACGCCCTCGCCGGGAAAGACGCGGAAGTGGCGTGCCGTTTCGATGCGCTCTTCAACGGTGCGCACTTCCTGCCACATGAAGTCGGCCAGTTGCACCAGAAAAATCTTGTCCGGATCGATGTCCTGCAGCGCCTCGGTGGGGGTGCGGGTGGCAAAGCTGTGGAAGGAGTCGATGCCGATGCCGAGGTTGGGCGCATCGGCGCGCTGCACCACGCGCCAGGCGCCGACGCAGTCATTGATGTGGCGGCCCCAGGACAGGCCCTCGAAGGCCACGCGGATGCCAAAGGGCAGCGCCATCATTGCCAGCTTGCGCAAGTCGCGTGCAATGCCCTCTTCGTCAGCCGCAGCGTGGCGGCTGGTGGACGAACACGCCAGCAGCACCGGGCTGCCGAGGGCAGCGCACATCTCGATCATGGAGCGCGCAATGTCCACCTTGTAGTCGTGCAGGTGGCCCGACAGGCCTTCGAAGTCGCGCAACACCTGGAAGCCGGTGACGCGCAGCCCGCTGGCCTTGACCTCGGCCACCGCGGCCTGCCAGCCGTCGGCGTGGCCGACGAGGTCGCGCGCGGCCAGCATGACCTGGCCGAAGCCGGCCTCGCGGATGGCGCGCAGCTTGGCGGCCAGCGGCCCGGCCAGCGAGATGCTGTCCATGCCGAAGTCGGCGATGTACTCGGCACAGCGGGTGACCATGGTCATGCCCCGTGGTGCACCAGCTCGAACATCACGCCGCCGAGTTGCGGTCGTGTCAGCGCGCCGCGCGCTTCGGTGTGCAGGGCGTCGGTCTCGACGAAATCAACGCCGCGGGCGCGCAGAGCCTTCACGGCAGCCGGCACGTCGGGCGCACCGAAGGCCACGCGCTGCAGGCGCTCGCCGGTGTCGTCGACGACCAGGCTGTCGGGCTCGATCAATTGCAGGTAGAAGCTGCCGCAGGGGCTGGCCAGGATGCTGCCGCGCGGCAGGATGCCGAAGCGCTCGCCTGAAGGCAGCAGCGTGAATCCGAACAGCGAGGTGTAGAACGCGCACCAGTCGGCGCTGCGCTCGGTGCCGACGTACTGCACGACGCCGAACCAGTGCAGGCCGGCCAGCGCTGGGACCGGGGTTGCAACGGTCGGAATCGGCACGAAGTCGACGTCGTAGATCCAGAACTCGCGCCAGCGGTCGACGAAATAGATGCGGCTGGCGCCCGCGCCATGCACACCCGGAATGTGCAGCTCCATCGGCTGCACCTTGACTGGCACCGGCCAAGCGCCGAGGTCGACAACACGCTGCCAGGCTGCACCGGCGTCGCGCACCCGCAGGGCAACGGCGGCGATCTGCGGCGTCGGGTCGTCGCCCGGTGCCATGCCATGGCCATTGACGATGATGTTCATGCCGCCCTGGCGGTACAGCATCACCTCGCGCGAGCGATGCCGGGCAACGGGCCGAAAGCCAATGGCCTCCAGCACCTGGCCCAGCGCCTGCGGTCGCGGCGTCGCGTACTCGATGAATTCGATGCCGTCGATGCCCAGCGGGTTGGACACCTCGACGCTGGCTTCACGTTCGAGCAAGGCGGTCATGCACCCTCCTGGACAAGGCGGCGAAAGTGCACGTCGATGCGCGTGGCGTCGGCCACGCGGCCGGTGAACAACTCGAAGGCACCCAGGGCCTGGCCCACCGCCATGGTGCCGCCGTCGACAGTGCGGCAGCCGGCCGCGCGCGCAGCCTGAAGCAGCGCGGTTTCGAGCGGGAAATAGACAATCTCGGCGACCCATAGTGCGGCCCGCAGCAAGGCGGCTGGCAGCGGCAGCCCGGGTAACTTGTCCATGCCCGTGGGGGTGGCATGGATCAGGCCGCTGGCGCCTTGCAGCGCCGCGCCGACATCGGTGCTGGCACGCAGGCGCACGCGGCCGTACTGGCGTGCCAGCTCAGTCGCCAGCGCCGCGGCACGCGCGCCGTCGCTGTCAACGACAACAAGTTCTGCGGCCTGCATCCGACACACGGAGTGCGCGATCGCAGAGCCCGCACCCCCAGCGCCCAGCAGCACCACGCGCGACAGATCGGCGTCGGGCAGCGTGCGCTCGAAGCCCCAGCGCCAACCCGAGCCGTCGGTGTTGTGGCCAATGGCCTGGCCGTCGCGGAAGACAACGGTGTTGACAGCGCCCATGGCGCGCGCCTCGTCGCTCAGGTCGGCGAGCAACGGGATCACCGCCTGCTTGTACGGGTAGGTGATGTTCAGGCCGGCGAAGCCCATCGTGCGCGCCGAAGCGATCAGCGCCGGCAACGCTTGCGCACCGTCGCGGGCGCGTTCGATATCAATGAGCTGATAGTGCAAGCGCAGGCCGTGGTGGCGCGCCTCTTCTTCTTGCATCGCCGGCGTCAGCGAGCGCCCGATGCCGGCGCCGATCAGGCCGACCAGCAACTTGCGCGACGCTATGCTCACTTGCGCAACTTCGCCAGCTCGGCGTTGACTTCGGCCACCAGCGCCTCGCCGACGTTGGCCGTGTACTTGGCGATCACCGGCTTCATCTTCTCGCGCAGCTTGGCCACTTCGGCCGGTGCGAAGGTGGTCACCGTCATGCCGTTCTTCTTCAGCAGCTCGACGTTGGCGGCCACCGCGGCACGCGAGGCCTCACGCTGCGCCTTGGTGGCTTCGTCGGCGCTGTCGT
>JANNGJ010000514.1:0-1625 GCA_031403815.1 Burkholderiales bacterium
CCACTCGAAGAGGCCTGCACCGATCTGGTCGCCTACCCGCTGAACGCCATCACGCAGCGGCCGATGGCGATGTACCACTCGTGGGACTCGCAGAACGCCTGGCTGCGCCAGATCCACAGCCACAACTACCTGCAGGTCAACACAGTCACCGCGGCGGCGGCCGGCATCGAAGACGGCGGCTGGTGCTGGGTGGAGAGCCAATGGGGCCGCGTGCGCTGCATGTTGCGCACCAGCGAAGCGGTCGAGCCTGGCACGGTCTGGACCTGGAACGCCATCGGCAAGGCCGATGGTGCCTGGCAGCTCGCACCCGGTGCCGACGAAGCGCGCAAGGGCTTCCTGCTCAACCACTTGATCAGCGAAGAGCTGCCCTTCGGCGACAAGGCCGCCGGCGGCACCATCAGCAACTCCGACCCTGTGACGGGTCAGGCCGGCTGGTACGACGTGCGCGTGCGCATCCGCCCGGCCGAGCCCGGTGAAGAACAGATCACGTCACCACAGGTGGCCGCCACCCCGCCCGCACCGGGGGTGATGGGCCTGACCAAGAGAATGAAAAACACGCTGGCCTACTTTGCCGGGCAGAAAAAAACATGAGCGAAACCCTTGCCAAGCAACTCGCCCTGGTCATCGACCTGAACGTGTGCGTCGGCTGCCACGCCTGCGTCACCTCGTGCAAGCAATGGAACAGCTCGGGCGCGGCCGGCCCGCTGGCCGACCTGAACGCCTACGACGCCAACCCGACTGGCACTTTCTTCAACCGCGTGCAGACCTACGAGGCCGGCAGCTTCCCGGACACCGAGACCGTCCACTTCCCCAAGAGCTGCCTGCACTGCGAAGACCCGCCCTGCGTGCCGGTGTGCCCCACCGGCGCCAGCTACAAGCGCAAGGAAGACGGCATCGTGCTGGTGGACTACGACAAGTGCATTGGCTGCAAGTACTGCGCCTGGGCCTGCCCGTATGGCGCACGCGAGCTCGACGAAGAGCGCCAGGTAATGACCAAGTGCACCCTGTGCGTGGACCGCATCTACGACGAGCTGCTGCCGCCAGCCGACCGCAAGCCCGCCTGCGTGATGGCCTGCCCCACGGGCGCGCGCCTGTTCGGTGACGTCAAGGACCCGGATTCGGAAGTTTCCAAAGCCATCCGCGAACGCGGCGGCTATGCGCTGATGCCGGAGTGGGAAACCCAGCCCGCCAACCAGTACCTGCCGCGCAAGAAGACAGCAGCGCTGGGGGAGTAGGCGATGCATCCCGCTTGGTCTGTGATCGTTTTCACCACCGTGGCCGGGGCCGCGCAGGGCCTGGTGGTTGCGCTGGCATTGGCCACCCTGTTCGGTGTGCCACTGGCATCCAGCTTTGTCGATGCCGCGCTGATCGTGGCCCTGGTGATGCTGGCTGTCGGCCTGGCGTCGTCTTTCCTGCATCTCGGCCACCCACTGCGGGCCTGGCGCGCGGTGGCGATGTGGCGCACCTCGTGGTTGTCGCGCGAAGTCATCATCCTGCCGGCCTTCATCGCCGTGGTCGCCGCCTGGTGGCTGGCGCAGCGCGTGGGCGTGTCGGCGCCCTGGCTGCCGTTGCTGGCCATCGTCGCCTCCGCCCTGCTCTGGTACTGCACGGCCATGGTCTATGTC
>JANNGJ010000515.1:0-3462 GCA_031403815.1 Burkholderiales bacterium
GGCCTCAACCCGCATGCTGGCGACGGCGGCTCGATCGGGCGCGAGGAGATCGAGGTCATCGAGCCGGCGGTGCGCGCGCTGCAGGCCGCGGGCCTGGACGCGCGCGGGCCTTTCTCGCCCGACACGGTGTTCATCGCCGCGCGCCGCGGCGACTTCGACGCGGTGGTCTCGATGTACCACGACCAGGGCCAGATCGCGATGAAGCTGATGGGCTTCGAGCGCGGCGTCACCTTGCACGGCGGGCTGCCGGTACCGGTGGCCACGCCGGCCAGCGGCAGCGCGTTCGACATTGCGGGCCGCGGCGTCGCGCGCATCGACGGCCTGCGTGAGGCCTTCAATCTGGCCGTGCGCATGGCCGGCACCGGGAAGCCCCGCTGACCGCCGCACGCTAGCTTGGGCTAGCCTGTGGCATGGACTTTCCAACCCAAGCCCGCGTAGTCATCGTCGGCGGCGGCATCGCCGGCTGCTCCACGGCCTATCACCTGACCCGGCTTGGCATTGCCGACGTGCTCTTGCTTGAGCAGGGCAAGCTCACCTGCGGCACCACCTGGCACGCGGCCGGCCTGGTCGGCCAGATGCGGCCGAACCGCAACATGACGGCGATGAGCAAGTACGGCATCGAGCTGTACAGCACGCTCGAAGCCGAGACGGGGCTGGCCACCGGCTGGAAGCAATGCGGCAGCGTCAACGTGGCGCGTACGCCCGAGCGCTGGCAAGTCTTCAAGAAGCAGGCTGCGCTGGCGCGCAGCTTCGGCGTCGAGATGCAGTTGATCACGCCGCGCGAGGCGCTGGACTTGTACCCGCTGCTGCGCATTGAGGATTTGAGCGGCGCAATGTGGATCCCGGGCGACGGCAAGGCGAATCCGGCCGACCTGACGATGTCGCTGGCCAAGGGCGCGCGCAAGCGCGGCGCCAAGCTGGTGGAGGACACCGAGGTCACGGGCGTGATCGTCGAGAACGGCCGGGTCGCGGGCGTGCGCACGGCGCAGGGTGACGTGCGTTGCGAAATCCTTGTCAACTGCGCGGGGCAATGGTCGCGCCAGTTCGGCGCCATGGCCGGCGTCAACGTGCCGCTGTACTCGGCCGAGCACTTCTACATCGTCACCGGCCAGATTCCTGGCGTGCACCCGATGCTGCCGGTGATGCGCGATCCCGACGGCTTCATTTACTACAAGGAAGAAGTCGGCGGCCTGGTGATGGGTGGCTTCGAGCCGGTGGCCAAGCCGTGGCGGGTCGATCCGATCCCGGCCAGTTTCCAGTTCCAGTTGCTCGACGAAGACTGGGACCAGTTCGAACCCTTGATGACCAACGCCATCCACCGCACCCCGTGCCTGGAAACGGCGCAGATCAAGATGCTGCTCAACGGCCCGGAGAGCTTCACGCCCGACGGCAACTTCATCGTCGGCGAGGCACCCGAACTGCGCAATTACTTCGTCTGCGCCGGCTTCAACTCGGCCGGCATCGCCAACTCGGGCGGCGCCGGGCGCTTGATCGCCGAGTGGATCGCTGGCGGCGAAGCGCCGAGCGACTTGTGGGACGTGGACGTGCGGCGCTTCGGCAGCTTCACCGCGAATCGCCGCGCCCTGGCTGCGCGCACTGCCGAGACCCTGGGCCTGCACTACGCCATGCGCTGGCCACGCCAGGAGCTGGAAAGCGCGCGGCCCTTGCGCACCTCGCCCTTGTACGACCTGCTGGCCGCCCAGGGCGCCGAGTTCGGCAGCAAGAACGGCTGGGAGCGCGCCAACTACTTCCGCCCGAATTTGGGCCCCAAGACGCCTGCGGCGTCGCCCCCCGCGGGGAGTGCATCCCCTTGGGGCGGCCCTGCGGGGATGCGCGCCCCGCGCCCGCCCTTCGGCCTGGCCACGCCGGGTTGGCTGCCCTGGGTGCAGGCCGAGATGCGCGCCACGCGCGAGGCTGTGGCGCTCTACGACCAGACCTCCTTCGGCAAGCTGCTGGTGCAGGGCCGGGACGCGCTGGCGGTGCTGCAACGTTTGTGTGCCAACGAGATCGACGTGCCCGAGGGCCGCATGGTCTACACCGCGATGCTCAACGAGCGCGGTGGTTTCGAGAGCGACCTCACGGTGATGCGCCAGGCGGCCGACCGCTTCCTCGTCGTCACCGGCTCGGCGCAGCCGCAACGCGACCGCGACTGGATCGAGCGCCATGTCCAGGCCACGGAGGCTGTCGTCGTCACCGATGTCAGCGCGCTGACCAGCGTGCTGTCGCTGATGGGCCCGCAGGCGCGCGAACTGCTGGCGCGCGTCAGCCCCGACGACCTGTCGCCGCAGGCGCTGCCGTTTTCACACTCGCGCGAGATCGACCTCGGCCTGGCCAGAGTTCGGGCCGCGCGCATGAGCTATGTCGGCGGCCCGGGCTACGAGCTGTATGTGCCGACGGAGATGGCACGGCATGTGTACCTCGCCCTGCACGAGGCCGGGGCCGACCTCGGCCTGTGCAACGCCGGCTATTTCGCGCTCGATGCCTTGCGCATCGAGGTCGGCCGCCGTGCCTGGGGCCACGAACTCGGCCCCGACGAGACCCCGTGGCAGGCGGGGCTGGCTTTCGCGGTCAAGCTCGACAAGCCGGCGCCCTTCGTCGGTCGCGACGCCCTGCTGCAGAAGCTTGGCCAGCCGCTGACCAAGAAGCTGCTCAACTTCGTGCTCGACGACCCCGCGGCTTATGTCTGGGGCGGCGAGGCGATTCTTGTCAGCGGCGAACCCGTCGGCGAACTCAGCTCGGTCGGCTGGAGCGGGGCCGCTGGCACCTGCGTGGGTCTGGGCTACGTGCGCGGCGCGGCGGCACAGGCGGTTCACCGCGGCACGCCGGTGGTCATCGACCTGTGGGGTGAGCCCATGGCGGCGACGGCCTGGGATGCGCCTACGTGGCCGCGGCTGAAACCGGTCTGACACCGAGTTGCCGAGAAGGGGTGCCTGACTGGGCCGATTGTTGAGGTGTGCCGCTTGCTTTCGGCGCAGCAAAGTCGCGCCCGGGCAGGCGCCAGTGCGCCACTGTGACGGTCGGTGAGTACACCGACTGCCTTGCGGTGCTCGGTCTTGCGGCCCCGTCGAAAAACTCCCGCCGCTCGCTGCGCTCTCTTTGGTCAGACAGTTTCGACGAGTCAGAGCACGAAGCGCGCTGCGCGCGCGGGCCGCAAGCCCTGTGCTCCTCAGCGCCACACAGGCGCGCTGGCCCCTGCCCGGGCCCGCCTTTGCCGAGACGGTGGTGGCGTGCGGCCGAGGCCCTCCACCTGTGGCCTTCGCGGCTGGCGCTGTGCGGCGTCGGCTCACTGTGGAGCGGTGAGCAGCGCAGGCCTGAGGTCGGCGCGCGCAGCGCGCATCCAAAACTGACTCGCCTAAACTGTTTGACCACAGCGAGAAAAGCGAGCGACGGGAGTTTTTCGGCGCGACCTCAGGCCGAGCAGCGCAACGAAGTCGCAGCGAAGCGAAGACCGCTCCAGTGTGA
>JANNGJ010000516.1:0-5847 GCA_031403815.1 Burkholderiales bacterium
AGCCAGGGTCTTGATCGGGCCGGCCGAGATGGCGTTGACGCGCACGCCCTTGGCGCCCAGGCTTTGCGCCAGGAAGCGCACGCTGGACTCCAACGAGGCCTTGGCCAGGCCCATCAGGTTGTAGTTGGGCACGTAACGCACAGCACCGAGGTAGGTCAGGGTGAGCAAGGCAGCACCCGGACGCAGGCGCGGCAGGGCGGCCTTGGCCATCGCCGGGAAGCTGTAGGCCGAGATCTCATGGGCGGTGCGAAAGCTGTCGCGCGTGAAACCATCAAGGAAATCGCCGGCGATGGCCTCGCGGGGTGCGAAGGCAATGGCGTGGACGAAGCCGTCAAATTGCTCCCAGCTCTCGCCCAACTGGGCAAAGAGTCGCTCGATCTGAGCGTCTTCGGCGACGTCGCATTCGAACACCAGGGTGGAGCCGAAATCGGCCGCAAACTCGGTGATCCGCTCGCGGAAGCGCTCGCCCTGGTAGCTGAAGGCCAACTCGGCGCCTTCACGGCGGCAGGCGCGGGCAATGCCGTAGGCGATGGAGCGGTTGTTCAGCACCCCGGTGATGAGGAGGCGCTTGCCGGCGAGAAAGCCCATGGGAGACTCCGGGGAGCTAAACGAGGCCGCGATTCTGTCATGCGACCACGTCTGGATATTGCCGCTACGCCTCTTGCAGAGTACAATCCACGTTTCGCTGAAAACCCCGATTGACCCTGTGGGCGGATTCTTCCAGCCCATTTTTTTTGCTCGAACGCTTTGTCACTTTCCGATCACCGCGCATGAATTGGCAAGACGCCGCCCAACGCACCGTTACCGGACTCAACTACGAGTTGGTCGACCTGGAACGCACCGGGGGTGGATTGGTGCGCGTGTTCATCGACCGCGTGCCGGGAGTGGTCTACCCAACGGGTGAGTCGGAGCTGGTGACGGTGGACGACTGCGAAGCCGTGACGCGTCAGTTGCAGTACGTGCTCGAAGTCGAGCTGTGCGACTACACGCGGCTCGAAGTGTCGTCACCCGGCCTGGACCGACCGCTCAAGCGTGAGGCTGACTACGCCCGCTTTGCCGGCTCGGTGGTGGCCCTGACGCTCAAGGTGCCGCTGGCCGGGCGCAAGAAGTTCGAGGGTGTTTTGGTGGCCCGCGAGGGTGGGTGGCGCCTCGAAATAGCGCCTGCCGCCGGCACGGGCGGCAAGACGGCCAGAGTGGCAGCCGCACAAAGCGAACGAGCGCTGGATTTTGTGCTGGACGAGGTGCGCGAAGCGAGCCTCGTGCCAGTGGTGGATTTCAAGGGCAAGGCCCGCGTCAAGGCAGCCGATTCGGCGCCGGCGCAGGCCGAGCCTTCGCACGTCGGAGAGTGAGAGAAGAATGAACCGCGAAATGTTGATGCTGGTCGATGCGATCTCGCGCGAGAAGAGCGTGGAGCGTGAAGTCGTGTTCGGTGCTGTCGAAGCCGCCCTGGCCTCGGCAACGAAGAAGCTGCACGGCGGCGAAGTCGATATCCGCGTTGCGGTTGATCGCGAAACCGGCGACTACGAAACCTTCCGCCGCTGGCATGTGGTGGCCAACGAAGCCGGTCTGCAGATTCCGGACGCTGAAATCCTGCTGTTCGAAGCCCAGGAGCAGATCGCCGACATCGAGGTCGATGACCACATCGAAGAGCCGACCGAGTCCGTCACCATCGGCCGCATTGGCGCCCAGGCCGCCAAGCAGGTGATCCTGCAGAAGATCCGCGACGCTGAGCGCGAGCAGTTGCTCAATGACTTCATGTCGCGCGGCGAGAAGGTCATGGTCGGTGCGGTCAAGCGCCTGGACAAGGGCGACATCATCGTCGAGAGCGGCCGCGTCGAAGGGCGCTTGAAGCGCAGCGAGATGATCCCGAAGGAAAACCTGCGCTCGGGCGACCGGGTGCGGGCGTTCATCACCGGCATCGACGACACCATCCGCGGCCCGCAAATCATGCTGTCGCGCTCGGCCCCCGGTTTCATGATGGAGCTGTTTGCCCAGGAAGTGCCGGAGATCGAGCAGGGCCTCCTGGAGATCAAGAGCTGCGCCCGCGACCCGGGTTCGCGCGCCAAGATCGCCGTGGTGTCCTACGACAAGCGCGTCGATCCCATCGGCACCTGCGTCGGTGTGCGCGGTTCGCGTGTCACCGCGGTGACGAATGAGCTGGCCGGCGAGCGCGTCGACATCGTGCTGTGGTCTGAAGACCCGGCCCAGTTCGTCATCGGCGCCCTGGCCCCGGCCAACGTGCAGTCGATCGTGGTTGACGAAGAGCGCCATGCCATGGACGTGGTGGTGGACGAAGAAAACCTGGCCATCTCGATCGGCCGCGGTGGCCAGAACGTGCGCTTGGCGTCTGACCTGACCGGCTGGCGCATCAACATCATGACGGCCGAGGAATCGAGCGCCAAGCACTCGCAGGAATCCGACTCGGTGCGCAAGCTCTTCGTCGACAAGCTCGACGTCGACGTCGAAGTCGCCGACATCCTGATCGCCGAGGGCTTCACCAGCCTCGAGGAAGTGGCCTACGTGCCGATGCAGGAAATGCTCGAGATCGAGAGCTTCGACGAAGACACCGTCAACGAACTCCGCACCCGCGCCAAGGACGCCTTGCTGACGATGGAAATCGCCAAGGAAGAAAGCGTCGAAGAGGTGTCGCAGGACTTGCGCGATCTCGAAGTCGAGGGCAAGGGCCTGTCGGTCGAGTTGATCGGCAAGCTGGCCGAAGGCGGCATCCACACGCGCGACGACCTGGCCGATCTGGCGGTCGACGAGTTGACCGAGATGACCGGCATCGACGACGAGCAGGCCAAGACATTGATCATGCAGGCGCGCGCCCACTGGTTCAACGATTGATCATTCTGAACAACGCATTCCACAGCGCGCCACACGCCCACCAAGGATTTCCACAATGGCTGTGACCACCGTCGCACAACTTGCCGCCGAGCTGAACCGCCCGGCCGCCACGCTGCTCGACCAGCTCCAGTCTGCTGGCCTGTCCAAGCAGTCGGCCGACGATGCCCTGACCGACGCCGACAAGTCGCGTCTGCTCGAGCACTTGCGCTCCAGCCACGGCACGGCGGCCAGCACGGAGCGCAAGAAGATCAGCATCACGCGCAAGAGCACCAGCGAGATCAAGCAGGCCGATGCTTCGGGCAAGGCACGCACGATCCAGGTCGAGGTGCGCAAGAAGCGCACCTTCGTCAAGCGCGACGACGCCCCGACGGTGGACGAGCCCGAAGTGCCCGCAGCCCCCGTGATCGACGAAGCCGAACTGGCGCGACGCGCCGACGAAGCCCGCCGTGAAGCCGAGTTGCTGCGCCGCCAGGAAGAAGAGCTGGCCGAGAAGCGCCGCCTGCGTGAAGAGCAGGAGCAGCGCGAGCGCGACGCCGCCGAGGCCCGCGCCCAGGCCGCCGTGGCCAAGGCTGCCAGCGAGATGGCGGCTGGTACGCCATCGGCGCAGCCTCAAGCGGCGTCCGCAGTGACCGAGGTCGCCAAGCCCGCACTGCGCGTGGTCAAGGCGGCCGATACCGAGGCTGCAGAGAAGCTGCGTCTTGGCGACTTGGAGCGGCGCCGCAAGGTTGCCGAGACCGAGGCGGCCGCGATCCGCGCGATGATGAACGCGCCCAAGAAGGTGCTGCTGGCCAAGGCGCCCGAAGTGGCCAAGCCTGCCGCCGATGCGGCTGGCATCAAAGGCACCATCCACAAGCCGGCCGCACGTCCCGGTGCGACCACCACGGCTGGTGTTGCCAAGCCGGGCGACAAGAAATCAGTCAAGTCCGAGAAGCTCTCGTCGAGCTGGGCCGACGACGCCGCCAAGAAGCGCGCGCTCAAGACCCGAGGCGACACCGGTGGCAACCGCCCGGGTTGGCGTGCGCCCAAGGGCGGCCGTGGCCGTGGCGGTGATCGCAACGACAGCCATCCTTCATCCTTCGTTGCGCCCGCCGAGGCCGTGACCCAGGAAGTGCATGTGCCCGAGACGATCACGGTGGCCGACCTGGCGCACAAGATGAGTGTCAAGGCCAGCGAGGTCGTCAAGCAATTGATGAAGCTGGGCCAGATGGTCACCATCAATCAATCGCTCGACCAAGAGACGGCCATGATCCTGGTCGAGGAAATGGGCCACAAGGCCTTTGCCGCCAAGCTCGACGACCCGGAAGCCTTCACCGAGGAAGAAGAAGCCGCCTCAAGCGCCGAGCAACTGCCGCGCGCGCCCGTGGTCACCGTGATGGGTCACGTCGACCACGGCAAGACCTCGCTGCTCGACTACATCCGCAGCAAGCGCGTGGCCGCAGGTGAGGCTGGTGGCATCACGCAGCACATCGGCGCCTATCACGTCGAAACGCCGCGCGGCATGATCACCTTCCTCGACACCCCCGGCCACGCCGCCTTCACGGCGATGCGCGCGCGCGGCGCCAAGGCCACCGACATCGTGATCCTGGTGGTGGCAGCCGATGACGGCGTGATGCCGCAGACCAAGGAAGCCATCAGCCACGCCAAGGCGGCCGGTGTGCCCATCGTCGTGGCAATGAACAAGATCGACAAGCCAGACTCCAACCTCGAGCGCCTGAAGAGCGAGTTGGTAGCCGAGCAAGTAGTGCCGGAAGACTTCGGCGGCGATTCGCCCTTCGTGCCCGTCTCGGCCAAGACCGGCCAGGGCATCGACACCCTGCTCGAGCAAGTGCTGCTGCAGGCCGAGGTGCTGGAACTGCGGGCACCGCGCGAGGCCATGGCCAAGGGCCTGGTCATCGAAGCCCAGCTCGACAAGGGCCGCGGCCCGGTGGCCACGGTGCTGATCCAGTCAGGCACCCTGAAGCGCGGCGACGTCGTGCTGGCGGGCTCGAGCTACGGTCGCGTGCGCGCCATGCTCGACGAAGACGGCAAGGCCATCACCGAAGCAGGCCCTTCGATTCCGGTCGAGATCCAGGGCCTGACCGAAGTGCCACGCGCCGGTGACGAATTCATGGTGCTGTCTGACGAACGCCGGGCGCGCGAGATCGCCACCTTCCGTCAAGGCAAGTACCGCGAGGTCAAATTGGCCAAGCAGCAAGCCGCCAAGCTGGGCGACGTGTTCGAGAACATCGGCGTGGGCGCAGCCCAGACCCTGTCCTTGATCATCAAGGCCGACGTGCAGGGCTCACAGGAAGCACTGGCGCAGTCCCTGATCAAGCTCTCGACGCCCGAGGTCAAGGTCCAGATCGTGCATGCTGCCGTCGGCGGCATCAGCGAGAGCGACATCAACCTGGCCATCGCCGCCAAGGCCGTCATCGTCGGCTTCAATGTGCGCGCCGATGCCAGCGCGCGCAAGCTGGCCGAGGGCAACGGCGTCGATATCCGCTACTACAACATCATCTACGACGCGGTCGATGAGATGAAGGCGGCCATGACCGGCATGCTGGCGCCCGAGCAGAAGGAAGAGATCATCGGCACGGCCGAGATCCGCACCGTGTTCGTTGCCAGCAAGATCGGCACGGTGGCCGGCAGCATGGTCACGGCGGGCCAGGTCACGCGCAATGCCCGCTTCCGCCTGCTGCGCGACAACGTGGTCATCTACACCGGCGAAGTCGAGTCGCTCAAGCGTTTGAAGGACGACGTGCGCGAAGTCAAGGAAGGCTTCGAGTGCGGTATCAAGCTGAAGAACTACAACGACATCGTCGCTGGCGACCAACTCGAGTTCTTCGAAGTCAAGGAAGTTGCACGCACCTTGTAGTGCGGAGTCTGTCTCACCCGAGCCAACCCCGCCCACTGCAAAGTCGGCGGGGTTTGTTCCTTCTGGAGACCCCCGATGTCACGCCATAAAAAAGCCATCCCCAACCGCAGCTTCCGCGTTGCCGACCAGATCCAGCGCGATGTGGC
>JANNGJ010000517.1:0-16906 GCA_031403815.1 Burkholderiales bacterium
ACTGGGCACGTTCCGATGTATTACTCACCCGTTCGCCACTCGTCGCCAGGTTGCCCCGCGTTACCGTTCGACTTGCATGTGTAAGGCATGCCGCCAGCGTTCAATCTGAGCCAGGATCAAACTCTTCAGTTCGATCTTGAATTTGCTCTTAGGAATTGAAGTGAACTTCACTTCAAAATTTCCATGAGCGTTTAAGGTCAGAAGACCTGAGTCCTGCGATTGCTCACAGGCCTCTGGCACTCGCCTTCAAACGCCCACGCTTATCGGCTGTATTTTGTTAAAGAACTGCGTCGGTCTGGCGCTGCTGACTTGCGTTCAGCGAAGAGATGGGATTATGCGATGTTTTGCAAAACCCTGTCAAGCACTTGGCTTGTCTCAGTCTCCGAGGCCTGCCGCTGGGTGACTGCTGTCACTCAATGCAGTAGGACCTGCGAAGCCCATGACTATAGCACCGTTTTTCGTGCGCGCGCTGGTGGGCCTAGTTCGGCGACCCTAACGGGCGCGCTCAACCCGACGCGCGCTACTCGCCGCGCAGGGTGAAGGCCGTGGTGGCGGTGAGTTGGGGCTCGTCCGACGCCAGGATGCGGGGCAGCGCTGCGGCGAGCTTGCGGGTGTCGGCGCGCAGCACGATCTGCTTGACCGAAGTGACCTGTCGAGGGTGCATCGAGAAGCTGCGAAGGCCCATCGACAACAGCAAGGGTGTGAACGCCGGATCACCGGCCATCTCGCCACAAACACTCACGCCCTTGCCGACCGCATTTGCGCGTGCAATGGTCGAGGCAATCAGCCCGATGACCGCAGGATGCCACGGGTCGTAGAGGTGGGCCACCTGCTCGTCAGCGCGATCAATGGCCAAGGTGTACTGAATCAAGTCGTTGGTGCCGATCGAAACGAACTCGAAATGGTTCAGCAGGCTGTCGAGGATGAGTGCCGCGGCGGGAATCTCGATCATGGCGCCGACCTCGATGTCGTTGTAAGCACGACCGGCGTCGCGCAGCTGCTGTTTCGCGCGAGCCAGCGCTTCGAGCGTCATGCGCGCTTCGCTCAGGTGCGCCACCATGGGCAACAACAAGCGCACTTTTCCATAGGCACTCGCCCGCAAAATGGCTCGCAGTTGCTGACGAAACATCGTCGGTTCTGACAGACTCCAGCGGATGGCCCGCAAGCCCAGCGCCGGGTTCAGGGTGTGCTCATGACGCAGCTCATGCACGGTCAGGCGATCAAGCGGCTTGTCGGCACCAACGTCAACCGTCCGAATGGTCACTGGCAAGCCGTTCATCGCCAGCACTGCAGCCCGATACGCTTCGAACTGCTCGTCCTCGCCCGGCAACTCGTGACCCCGATTCATGAACAGGAACTCGGTTCGAAACAGCCCGACGCCGACCGCGCCTGCATCGATGGCCGTTTCCGCATCCTCGGGCAACTCGATGTTGGCCTCCAGGGCAACGACCTGACCGTCAAGCGTCACCGCAGGCGTGTGTCGCAGCCGATGCAGACGCGCGCGCTCGAGTTCCCCCTGGCGCTGACGAAACCGGTACTCCTCCAGCACGATCGGCGGCGGGTCGACAATCACTGCACCGGCATCGCCGTCGATCACGATCCAATCGTCTTGCCGAATCAGGCGGCTCGCTTCGCGTGCGCCCACCACCGCGGGGATGTCCATGCTGCGAGCAACAATGGCGGTGTGCGATGTGCGGCCGCCGACGTCAGTCACAAAGCCGGTAAACACGCTGCGCTTGAAGTACAGCATGTCGGCCGGCGCAATGTCGCTGGCGACCAAGACCAGAGGCTCCTCACTGCGGAAGTCGCGCGGTCGCGGCGGCGCCAAGCCCGCATCGGCCTTGGCGTCGCGCGCCAACGCGGCAAGAATGCGCTCGGTAACCTGTTCGATGTCTGTCTTGCGTTCGCGCAAGTACTCGTCATCCATCTCGTCGAAGTGGCGAGCCAACACTTCCAACTGCGCCGACAGCGCCCATTCGGCGTTGTAGTGGCGCTCCCGCACCCAGTGCGCAGCGGCTCCCGTCAATGACTCGTCCTGCGCCAGCATCAGGTGCACGTCGATCAGGGCCGGCAACTCCGGCGGGGCGTCGCCGGGCATCTCGCGCTGAAGCGCAGTGAATTCCGCGACCACGACGTCGCGGGCGCCGTGAAGGCGCCTCACCTCGTTCTCGATCTGATCGAGCGCGACGAAATAGTGCGCCACATCGATGCGACCCGAGGCCACCAGGACCGCACGGCCGATGGCCACGCCGCGTGAAACCGCGAGCCCGAACAGCTGAATGCTCATCAGGGTACTTTCGTGCTCTTCACTTCGGGGTCAGCCCGCCAGGCCGGTCGTCACGTTGTTCGGACTGAATGTAGCAGCGCTCTCAGCCCGATGGGCCTCCGGCGCCTACTGGCCTTCGCCGAACCGATCATTGACCATGGCCACGATAGCGGCGAGCGCCGGGCCTTCGTCCTCACCATTGGCTTCGATCTCCACCTCACTGCCAAGGCCGGCGGCCAGCATCATCACTCCCATGATGCTCTTGGCATTGATGCGGCGCCCATTGCGGCTCATGTGCACGTCACATACGAATCCGCTCGCCAGCTTGGTCAGCTTGGCCGACGCGCGGGCATGCAGGCCCAGCTTATTGCTGATCTTGACGGTTGTCTTTTGCATCCGGATCGGCAGGGTTGCGCGCCTGTTTCTGCGGCCTGCTCGGGCTGACCTGCATCGCCCCTTGGGCACCACCCGCCAGCGCGCGGGCCACAAGGGCGTCCAGGGACTCCCCGGCATAACACAGTGAACGCCAGAGCATGGGCACGTTGACGCCTGTGACGACCTTGACCCGCACGCCATCGGCCAGACGCTGCGCCACATTGCACGGCGTTGCGCCGAAAACGTCGGTCAGGATCAGGGCTTCGGTGGTGCCCATCGCCGCAAGAAGTGCCGCAGCGCGCGCCTCGACTTCTTCAACCGGCATGTCAGCCGGCACATCCAGCGCCGCCAGCGCGCCTGCGCAGTCAGGATAGACATGCTCGGCCACGGCACGTAGCGCGGAGGCCAGTGGGGCGTGGGCAATGACGAGAAGGCCGGGCATTGGGGGGCAACAGAACTACCGAGGATTATCCCGCTTGTTGCGTCGGGGACCGACCACGCCAGACAAACCATGCGTAGGACACGGTGCACGCAAACGCCAACAACCCAAACGAAAACTGGAACGACGCGATGCGCTCCCACCCGCGCGAAGCCAGCGCGTCAACCATCAGGCCGATGCCCCACTGGACCGAGAAGACACCCAGGAAGATCACCAAGTTGTAGGCAGACAGCGCTCGACCCGCGACAGCGGCTGGGTAGGCCAGGGCCAACGCCGGCTGACTGAGCGACACAAAGCTGCATGCGACGCACCAAGCCGCCCACCAGGCCGCACCGGCTCGGGGGCCGAGCACCGCCGCACCCGCCAGCAGCGCCAAGCCGAGGGGCAGCCCCCAGGTCATCAGTTGGTCGACACGCCACCCCCGGCGCGCCAAATGCGGCATTGCCAAGCCCCAAGCGAAGAAGGCAAACAGCATCGCCAGGTTGATAGCGAACAAGCCGCGTGCCGCCATCGCCGGGGTCTGGCCGACCACATCGGTCAGCCAGGGCCCGGCCCACAAAGCCTGAACCGCGATCAGCCCGCCATAGACGAAGAACGCCAACGGGGCCAAGCGCACAAACTCGGGTTGGCGCAGGATGGCAACGTAGCCAAAGCGCTCTGTCTCCTGGCGGTTGGCTGCCGGCGAATCGCGTGGCACGAGCCAGACGATCACCAGGGTGGCCACGGCCAACAAGCCAGCAATCAGCCAAAACAGGCCGCGCCAGCCGACACTTGGCAGGAGCCATTGGACCGGCAAGGTCGATGCGACCATGCCCAAAGAGCCCGTCATCAGCATCCAGGAGTTGGCGCGCAACTGGGCCGCAGGCCCCAAGCGCAGGCGATAAGCCGTCAATGGCGCCATCAGGCATGCGGAAACGCCCACGCCGATCATCGCGCGTGCGGCCAGCAGGGCCGCGAAAGAGCGCGCTGCAGCAAACGCCATGCAAGCCACCACCGCCACGCTCAGAAAGACCAGAACCACCCGGCGTGGCCCCCAGCGGTCCAAAGCCCGCCCCAGCGGCAACTGCATCGACGCGAAACCGAGGAAGTAGGCCCCGGCCAGCAAGCCGAGGTCGCCCGCCGTCAAGCCCAGTTCAGCGCTGAATGCGGGGGCCAACGTGGCCGTCACCGCGCGCACGAGTGCCGACAGGAAATACGCGAACGCAAACGCTGCAAACATCGCGACTGCAACCCGGGTCGGCATGCCCTGCAAGACCGGGCGTGACAGGTCCGACTTCACGGCGGCAGCTGCGTCCGGCGCAGCCTGGGCTCACCCTGCGGGCGATTCGCGGTCCTCACCCTTGTAGACGCAAGGCGCCGAAAAACGAATCGACGGCATCGGCATGCAGTTGGGCGCCGACGATTGTGGCCTGGTATACGCGAGTGCCACGTGAGAACACCGCCACCTGCGCTTGCACCGCGCGCCCGTCAGCGAGCTGCCCGACGAGGGACAAACGCCGCGCCTGCGGATTCGGCGTCATCCCCGGCACGCGCGCCTGGGTCGCGTCTGCCGCCAGCGTGGAGCCGATATTGCGAGCTGCGGCCTGCGCCAAAGCCGCCAACCCGCGCTCGATCTGCTGAACTTGACCCAGGTCCGCGAAGCCGACGGCATAGGTCGATCCACCCGCAGAGCAGGCAAAAATGGTCATTTCCACCGGCGTATCGGCCAAGACGATGCGCCGCGCATGGCCGGCCGGCTTGCAAGGAAAGAGGGCCAGCAGCCCAGCCCCTGGCGGCCGCACCTCGCGCCAATCGAGCGCCGGTGTGCAAGCCGCCACAACGCACGCCAAGGCCAATATCGCAGGGACAGTGCGCAAGCTCATCGTCGCTCATTATCCGGGCGGCTCCCTGCGCTTACGATCACGCCATCCAGCACGACAGGCCGTCTCTTCAGGGGGCTGCAGCGTGCCTCACGGAGCCTGCCCGATGACCAAAACGTCTGCCCTTGCACCCGCCGCACTCGCAGGTGTGCGCGTGCTCGACTTGTCGCGCGTGCTGGCCGGGCCCTGGTGCACCCAAACCCTGGCCGATCTGGGCGCCGATGTGATCAAGGTCGAGCGCCCACCCAGCAACGACCACCCGGGCGGCGATGACACGCGCGGCTGGGGACCGCCCTTCCTGAAGGACGCGGCTGGCCAAGAAACCCAGGAGGCGGCCTACTTCCTCGGCTGCAACCGCAACAAACGCTCCATCACGATCGACCTGGCGCAGCCGCAAGGCCAGGCCCTGGTGCGCAGGCTGGTGGCTGACTGCGATGTCCTGGTTGAGAACTTCAAGGTCGGCGACATGGCCCGCTACGGGCTGGACGCAAGCACCCTGCTGGCAGCGCAGCCACGCCTGGTTTACTGCTCGATCACTGGCTTCGGCCAAACCGGTCCCTACCGGGAGCGGGCCGGCTATGACTACGCAGTGCAGGGCCTGGGGGGCCTGATGAGCGTGACGGGCGAATGCGATGACCGGCCCGGTGGCGGGCCGCAGAAAGTCGGTGTCGCCGTGGCCGACCTGTTCACCGGCCTGTACGCCACGATTGCGATCCAGGCCGCGCTGCGCCACCGTGATGCCACCGGCCAAGGCCAGCACATCGACATGGCCTTGCTCGACACCCAGGTGGCCATGCTGGCCAACCTCGGCGCCAACTACCTGGTGACCGGCGTGGCGCCGCAACGCGCCGGCAATGCGCACCAGAACATCGTGCCCTACCAAGTCTTCGAAGCCAGCGACGGGCACCTGATTCTGGCCGTTGGCAACGACAGCCAGTTCATGCGCTTCTGTGAGGTCGCGGGCTGCGCCGAGCTGGCGCGCGACGCGCGCTTCCAGCGCAATGCTGATCGCGTGCGCAACCGCGCTGTCCTGGTCCCGGTGCTTGCGCAACTGATGGCCCAGCGCAGCACCCAGGAATGGCTGACTGCGCTGGAGGCCGCCAAAGTGCCATGCGGCGCCATCAACAACCTGGCCGAGGTATTTGCCGACCCCCAGGTCCAGGCGCGGGAGATGGCCGTGCCGGTGCCGCATCCGCTGAACGATTCGCTGCGCCTGGTGGCCAGCCCGATGAAACTGTCGGCCACACCGGTGCAGGTACGCCGCGCACCACCACTGCTCGGGCAACACACCGCAGAGGTGCTGTTCGAGTTGGGTGTTGATGACGCTGAACAAGCACGTTTGCGCGCGCTCGGCATCGTCTGATCAGCCGCCGAAGACCTTCTTCAGGATCGCACTGCCGGTGGCCACCGGGTCGCGACGGATCTTCTTTTCCTCTTCACCGATCATCAGGTACAGGCCATCGAGCGCCTTGCCGGTAACGTAGCCCTTCAGGTCGGCATCTTCCTTCTTCAGCAGGCCCATGCCCGCGGCCTTGCCGGCCACGGCGTCGTACTTCTGGGCCAGGGCAACCTTCTCCGTGGCGCGCGTCACGATCGGGAGAAACTTCTGGCCAATCGGTTCGCGTGTCTTGACACTGAAGAAGTCCGTCACCGAGGTATCGCCGCCACGCACGATCTTCAGCGCGTCCTCCACTGACATGGCCTTGACGGCGCTGAGCAAAAGCGCCTTGGCATCCGGCACTGCCGCCTCGGCGGCGCGGTTCATCGCCGTCACCAACTCATCCACGCGCTTGCCCTGACCGGTGGCCTTGAGCAGCTTGGCCGCATCCTTGAGGAAGCCCGGCAACTCGATGCGCACTTTCGGATTGCCCAGAAAGCCGTCACTGCGGCCGAGCAGACCGACCGCTGCCACGGCGCCACGCTCCAGCGCCACCCTGACGCCCGAGGCAGCGTCGCCCTCGCTCAAGGCCTGCGCCGACGTCACTGCGCCCAAGCCGAGTACTGGCACCACCACCAAACCTGTCGAGAAATGTCTGCGTTGCATGTGAAGAGTCTCCCGCTGAAGTTGGCACGCCCACGTATCTTGTCCCTGATCGCCGCCGGGGCGCTGGCAGCCATCCCCTTAGCAGCGCCGGCCATCGTCTTCTGCGCGCCTGCACTGCAATGTCGCTAGCCTAACCGCCCTGCTTGTCGCGCATGCGAGCGCGTGACGCACGGCCTCTGGCCTTCCAAACGCTGAGCTGCTCGCGACGCTGCAGGGCCGTCATCGTGTCACGCTTGAGTTCGCGCTCCAGCTTGTGAAAGTTGGCCAAGCGGTCGGCATCGACGCCGCCACGCACAGCGCAGCCTGGTTCACCGCCGTGCTGGCAGTCACGGAAGCGACAGGCCTGCGCCAGCGTGGCCACGTCGGCAAAGCCGGCGCCCGCCACATCTGTTGCGGGCCGCAGGGTGCGCACCCCCGGCGTGTCGATGACGCAGGCGCCGCCGGGAAGCAAGTGCAGCGAGCGCGCCGTGGTCGTGTGGCGGCCCCGGCCGTCGCCGCTGCGCACCGCCCCGGTGTCTTGGGTGGCGTGACCCAGTAGGGTGTTGGTCAGGGTCGACTTGCCAGCGCCACTCGAGCCCAGCAGCACCAGTGTCTTGCCGGGGGCGAGCCAGGGCGCCAGCAGCGTCGCTGCACCACGGTCCAGGGCGTTGACGGCGACCGTGTCCAGCCCCGCCGGCAGACGTGCGCGCAGTGTCTGCAGCCGCTGCTCGATCTCGGCCGCACACAAGTCAGCCTTGGTCAACACGACCACGGGCTCAACACCGCTGCCCTGCACCAGCGCCAGATAGCGCTCAAGCCGGCGTGGGCTGAAGTCGGCGTCCAGCCCCATTACCAGCAGGGCCGTGTCGACATTGCTCGCAAACACCTGCGGCAGGCCGTGCATGTCGCGGCGTGCCAGTTGAGTCTGTGGCGCGATGCGCCGGTGCGCCCACCAATCGCCATGCCGATCCGTCTCGGCCAGCACCCAGTCGCCCACGGCCAGGGCGTCACCGTCGTCACTCAGGCTGCGTTGCAGCCGGGGCAACACGCGCGAGGCGAATTCGGCCACACCGTCATGCACGCGCAGGGTTTCGCGGTGCACTTCGGTGACGCGCACGGGTGCACCCGTGGTTTGCTCTCGCGCCAGAGCGATCGCATGGGCCATCGCCAGCGACAGCCCGATCGGCCGCAGCCGATCAAAGTCCAGTTCCTGCATCTTGATTTCCATCCAACGAGGGTCAGGCCGATGCGCAGGGGCGCATGCGGCAGCACGCCTGGCGCGCGACAAGTTGTCGTGCCTGGCGAACGGATCGAGGGAGGAATCACTTCGGCGGCCTGCGGGCCGCCGCTGCAGGCAAAGCCTGCGCTCAGCGCGCCAGCGAGGAGGCCGAAACGATCCCGAGAGCTACGGCAAGGTCAGGCATGTGGCATTCCATGGTCATCTCCTCTCTGGGTCGGTGGATCGAGGGGCGCGAGTTTGCGCGCGCCCGCCAGCGTCGTCAAACGGTCTGCGGCGCAGCCACAACAGCCGCTGCCGACAGCGAGACGCCTGCGGCCTGCGCCTGCACATCGGCGTGGTAGCTCGAGCGCACCATGGCGCCGACGGCGGCATGCGAAAACCCCATCGCCTTGGCCTCGCGCTCGAACATCTTGAAAACGTCCGGGTGCACGTAGCGGCGCACCGGCAGATGGTGGCCGCTGGGCGCCAGGTACTGGCCGATGGTCAGCATGTCGATGTCGTGGGCGCGCATGTCGCGCATCGCCGTCAGAATTTCCTCGTCGGTTTCGCCCAGGCCGACCATCAGGCCACTCTTGGTCGGCACGTTCGGGTGCAAAGCCTTGAACTTCTTCAGCAGGTTCAGGCTGAAGGCGTAGTCGCTGCCGGGTCGCGCCTCCTTGTACAGCCGCGGCACCGTCTCGAGGTTGTGGTTCATCACATCGGGCGGCGCGGCCTTGAGGATCTCGAGCGCGCGGTCGTCGCGACCACGGAAGTCGGGCACCAGGATCTCGATCTGGGTTGCCGGCGACAGCGCACGGGTCTGGCGGATGCACTCGACGAAGTGGGCCGCGCCACCGTCGCGCAAGTCGTCGCGGTCCACGCTGGTGATGACCACGTACTTCAGTTTGAGCGCGGCAATGGTCTTGGCCATGTTCAGCGGCTCGTCGGCGTCGAGCGGGTCGGGGCGTCCATGACCGACATCGCAGAAGGGGCAGCGGCGCGTGCACTTGTCGCCCATGATCATGAAGGTCGCGGTGCCCTTGCCGAAACACTCACCGATGTTCGGGCAGCTGGCCTCCTCGCACACGGTGTGCAGCTTGTGCTCGCGCAGGATGCTCTTGATCTCGTAAAAACGCGTGCTGGGCGAACCCGCCTTGACACGGATCCAGTCGGGCTTCTTCAAAACCTCCGCCGGCACGATCTTGATCGGGATGCGTGCCGTCTTGGCCTGAGCCTTTTGCTTGGCAGTCGGGTCGTAGGCAGGCGTCGGGGTGTCGGTGGTCATGGGCTGAACTGGTTGGCCAGGCGGGCGGCAAGCCGGTCAGCCGCCTCACGCCAGGTGGTGTGGATGCCAAGTCTAGCGAGGTCGACGGTGTGCAGCCCGACATAGCCACAAGGGTTGATGCGGCCGAAGGGCGTCAGGTCCATCGCCACGTTCAGCGCCACGCCGTGATAGGCCCGGTGCCGACTCAGCTTGACGCCCAGAGCAGCGATCTTGGCCAGGCCGCGAAAGGGATCACTAGGGTCGGTCGGGCCGTGCAGTGCCGCGTGTCCGAACGGATCCTCGATACGAACATAGATGCCGGGCGCACCCGCGAGACGATGCCCTGTGACGCCATAACTCTCCAGCACCTTCAGTACCGCCGCTTCGATCCGAAAAACGAACTCCTTGACGAACAGGCCCTGGCGCTTCAGGTCGATCAGCGGATAGGCCAGAACCTGGCCGGGGCCGTGGTACGTGACCTGGCCCCCGCGGTTGCTGGCCAGCACCGGGATGCCCGCCGCATCGAGCACATGTTCGGGCCGGCCGGCGACGCCTTGGGTGAACACCGGGTCATGCTCGGCCAGCCACAGTTCGTCGGGCGTGGCCGGGTCGCGCGCGTCGGTGAACGCGCGCATGGCGTCGGCGGTGGCGGCCCAGTCGCAGCGGCCTAGAAAGCGGGGTTGCATGGGTCGCCGACAGTCTCGCATGCTCGCCGCCGTGAAAGGTTTTGCGTCGGCGCACGACACACACGGATGCCGCAGCGTATCGTCTTGACACGCCGATCTGGAGTCCCCATGCGCCTGTCCCCATCTTTCGCCCTGCTTTTCGCCCTGCTCTACGCGGCCACGGCGGCATACGCAGCCGGCCCTGCGGCGACCCCGATCGACGCAGCCGTCGCGGCCTACGAACGCGGCGACCTGGCCCGTGCCCGCAGCAGCTTTGCCCGCCTGTCACGCGAAGGCGTGCCCGCCGCAGACTACAACCTGGCGGTGATGAACCTGCGTGGCGAGGTGCCCAACGCCAGTCCCCGTGAAGGCCTGAGGTTGATGACCCGCGCGGCCGAAGCGGGTTTCGTGACCGCCGTCTTCGGCCTGGCCCGGCTGCATGAGCTGGGCCAGGCCGGCCTGCGCATGGATCTGGCCGAGGCCCACCGTTGGTACCTGCGTGCGGCCGAGGCCGGCAGCGTCGACGGGCAGGTGGCCGTCGCCACCGCCTTCTACCTCGGCCGCGGCGCTGCCAAGGACGCCGCACTGGCCGCGCGCTGGTTCCGTATCGCCGCGCAGGGCGGTGATGTCGGCGCGATGTACCTGGTGGCCTCGATGTTCGAGAGCGGCGACGGCGTCGAGCGCGACTTGAAGGAAGCCCGCTACTGGTACAGCGTGGCGGCGCGAAACGGCGACGATGCAGCGCCGAGCAAAGTCAAGGAGCTCGACGCGAAGCTGGGCGCGCCCAGCACCTGAGCTACAGCACGAAACGCACCATCGGGTGGGTGGACAGCGTGCGGTAGAGCTCGTCGAGCTGTTCCCGGCTGGTGGCAGTGACGGTGATCGTCAGGCCCAGGTAGTTGCCGGCCTTACTGGGGCGCGACTCCACAGTGGCAGCATCAAACCTCGCGTCAAAGTGCCTCGCCACCGCGACGATGGCCTCCGTGAAGCCCTCGACATGCACGCCCATGACCTTGATCGGAAATGCGCTGGGGTACTCGATCAGGCTTTGATCGGGCGGCGTCGCGCTGCCACTCATATCACCTGCGCGGCCTTCGCGCGCTGGTAGGCCTCGTAGAGCCGGGCGTAAACCGGCCCAGGCTTGCCGCGCAGGGCGCCATGGCCGACTGCTTCGCCGTCAATCTTGGTCACGGCCAGGATTTCCTTGGTGGCCGAACTGAGCAAGACTTCGTCGGCGCTGCGCACGTCGGCCTCCGACAAAGCACGCAAGTTGTAGGCGATACCAACGTCCTCGCAGAGTTCGCGCAACAGCTCGTAGCGGATGCCTTCGAGCACATGGTCGCTCTTGGGCGGACCGAGCAGTGCGCCTTCGTGGACAATCCACACGTTGCAGGCCGCCGCCTCCGTCAGCCAGGGTCCGCCGTGCGGACCATCGCGGAACATGATGGTCTCGACCGCACCGTGATCGGCCGACAACTGCCGCGCCAGCACATTGCCGAGCAGCGAGATGCTCTTGATATCGCCGCGCTCCCAGCGGAAGTCGCGCGCCGTGGTGCAGGCCACGCCCTGGTGACGCTGCTCGGCCGTCGCCGGCTTCATCGCGCTGACCATCATGAACACAGTCGGCTCGAGGTCGGCGGGCATCACATGGTCACGCAGCGCGACGCCACGGGTGAGCTGGATGTAGACCAGCTGGTCGTTCGCACCCTGCTGCTCGGCCAAGGCCGCCACCAACGGGCGAATGCGTTCGAGCCACTGCGCACGGTCAAAGGGATTGGGGATGCGCAGCTTGCTCAGGCTGCGCGACAGGCGCCCCATGTGCTCATCGAATCGAAACAGCTTGCCGCCGTAGACCGGAACGACTTCGTAGATGCCGTCGCCGAAGATGAAACCCCGGTCGAGCACGCTGACCTGCGCGTCGCACAGCCGCAGCGTGCGGCCATTCAGGTAGCACAGGGTGTCTGGCAAGGCGACATTCATGGTCAGGTCTCCGAGATCGAACCTCAGCTTACTACTTGATCCACAGGCGGATGGCATCCCAGGCCCGACCCAAGATCCCTGCCTGCTCGACGGCCTCGAGCACCACCAGCGGCACCTCGGCCACCGGGGCACCGGCGGCGGTGGTCACCTTGAGCGTGCCAACACGCTGGCCCTTGGCCAGCGGAGCGACCAGGGGCTCGGTGCGCTCGACCGTTGTCTTGAGTTTGTCGGCCTCGCCGCGCGGCACCGCGATCACCACGGCGGCCGCGCTGCCTAACTTGGCCAGTCGCTCCTTGCCCTTCCAGACTTCGGGCGTGGCGATGGCCTTGCCGGCATCGAAGAGCTTGACCGGATCGAACGCCTGATAGCCCCAGTTGAGCAACTTCTGGGTCTCGTTGGCGCGCGCCTCGCGCGAGCCCGTGCCCAGCACCACGCTGAGCAGGCGGCGTTTGTTGCCGGGGCCCAGGTTCGGATAGTCGCGCGCCGCACTGGCCACCAGACAGTAGCCGGCGGCCTCGGTGTAGCCGGTCTTCATGCCGTCCACGCTAGCGTCACGGCGCAGCAGCAGGTTGCGGTTGTCCTGGCGGATCTTGTTGTAAGTCCACTCCTTGATGCTGTAGTAGCCGTAGTACTGCGGGAAGTCGCGGATCACGTGCGAGGCAATCACGCCGATGTCGCGCGCGCTGGCCTTGTGGCCCGCCTCCCCCATGCCGGTGACATTCTTGAACGCACTGTTCTTCAGGCCCCAGGCCTGGGCCTGGCGGTTCATCATGGCGGCAAAGTTTTCGACGCTGCCGCCGACCGCCTCAGCCAAGGCGACCGAGGCGTCATTGCCTGACTGCACGATCATGCCGTGCAGCAGTTCCTCGACCGTCGGGCGCATCGTCGTGTTGATGAACATCAATGACGGATCGCCCTTGCGCTCGTCCCAGGCCCGCTGACTGACGGCCACGGTCTGCTCGAGCATGAGCTTCTTGTCGCGCAGCGCGCCGAAGACGATGTAGGCCGTCATCAACTTGGTCAGCGAGGCCGGGTCGGTGGGCGTGTCGGCGTCGCGCTCGGCCAGGGTCTGGCCGGTGGTCAGGTCGAGCAAGACGTAGTGGCGCGCCGCGATCTCGGGCGCAACCGGGGCCTGAGCCGAAGCCAAGGAAGACGACAGCGCGATCACCGCGACCAGGGCGGCAAGGAACAAGGATTTCATCGAGATCACAGTTGGAGAGTTGGGTGGCTCAGCCTGCCGGCGCCGACAGGTGGCGCACCACCAGCGACTTCAGCAAGGGCAGTTGCCCATGAAAGAAATGGCCGCCGCCCGGTACCACCACCACCGGCAAGGCCTGCGGGCGGGCCCAGTCCAGTGTGGCGGAAAGCGGCACGACGTCATCGGCCTCGCCGTGGATCACCAGGGTGTGTGCAGGCACCGTAGCAAGCACGAAATTGGCCGTCGCCGGACCGATCAGCACCAGGCGGGCCGGGAGGCTCGCAGCCGCGGCATGCGAGGCGACATAGCCGCCGAAGGAAAACCCGGCCAAGGCCAGGGGCTGGGCGGGATCGGCCATGGCCGCGATCACCGCCAGCGCATCGTCGATCTCGCCGCGGCCTTCGTCCCAGGTGCCGGCCGAGCCGCCGACGCCGCGGAAGTTGAAGCGCACGGCACGCCAGCCACATTGCACAAAGGCACGCGCCACGGTGGCCACCACCTTGTTGTCGAGGCTGCCGCCGTGCTGCGGGTGCGGGTGGCAGACCACCACCGTGCCAAGGCAATCGCCGTCGGGCCTGTCGATGGCGCATACCAAGTCCCCAGCCGGGCCGGCAAGCGTGCGCCGCTCGGTGCGCGAATTCACGTCAGGCCGTGAGATCAGTGGCCAACGTCTGGCGCCAACCGCAGGCGCTCCACGACATTGCCGCCGACCAGATGCGAGGCGACGATCTCATCGATGTCGCTGGCATCCACAAAGTGGTACCAAACGGCTTCGGGGTAGACCACCGCCACCGGCCCGCCAGCACAGCGATCCAGGCACCCCGCCCGGTTGACGCGCACACCGCCCGGGCCGTTGAGGCCGGCAGCCTTGACGCCAGACTTGCAGCGGTCGAAACCTGCTTGTGCATCCTGCTGCGCGCAACAGGCCCGGCCGTTATCACGCTCGTTGAGACAGAAAAAAATGTGGCGCTGGTAGTAGCTCGAACTCATACCGCAATTGTAGGTGGCCCCTGCCCCGCACTCAGTCATCACCCCGGCGCGACAGGCGTATCAGCAGCCAGGCAATCGCCGCATAGGGCCACAGCCAACCAATCCATTGCGCCAGGCCATGGAAGCGAATGAATCGACCCTGCTCCCAGCCCTGCAGACTTGCCGCGTAGTAGGGGTCGGTCGGCGCCTGCGCCACCAACACCACCAGCGCCACCGCCAATGCCAAGCCCAGGCCCGCCGCCAGCCGCGGGCTTGCAGCAAGCGCAACGCCGGCCAACACCATGCCAAGCGTCAGGGCCCGCCAGGTGGTCGGCGTCCACCAGGTCAGGGCGTGTTCCGGGCCGAAGTTGAGCGCCGTCGACAAGGTCGTGACCGCCAAAGCCAGCCCAAATGCGCCGAGCAGCAGCACCAGGCGGTGCCAGCCCGGGCGTGTGGCCGCAAAGGCCAGCAGGCAGGGAGCGGCCAGGCCAAACGCCGTGGCGAGCAACTCCTGGACGCGCGGCAGTGCGGGTTTCACCGCAGGCTCGTCACCCTTGCCCAGCCATGCCACCACATCGGCCGCCCACGGCGTGCCGTCAACCGCCGCTTCCAGTGCATGGCGAAGTTCGGGGCCGATCTGGCCCAGCCCGAGCGGCACCGATGCCGGGAACAACAGGCCCATCGGCCACAGCAACAAGAGCAAGAGCGCGGCGGCGCTGCGCCTGGCGAACCAGCGATCGCGCAGGGCCTGCCATCGATCAATCGCGCCAAGTGCCTGGAGCAGGGCACCCACCAGGGCGCCCGCCACGGCACCGATCAGATTGAAGGCACAGTCCTTCAGCGAAGGCACCCGCGTGGGCAGGAAGTTCTGCGTCACTTCCACCCCGTACGACAGGCCAGCGCTGCACAGCACCGCCAACACCAGGGCCCAGGGCGCGCTGCCACCATTGCGCACCACGGCGACAAACAGCAGCGCGCCGAGCGGCACATAGCCGACCAGATTGGCAGCTTCGTCGAAGCGGTCCCGCCAGGGCGGCCACGGCAACTGCAGCAGCGCCAGTGCCTCTGGCGCGGCTGGCCAGCGCCAGCCCAGGAAGGGGTAGAGACTGGCGTAAACCACCAGGGCCGCAAATGCCAGCGCCAGCGGCTGTGCGGTGCTGCGATGGCGCGTGGCAGCCCGCATGGGCTAAAACGGCTTGACGACGACCAGCACCACGGCGACGGCGAACAACAGTACAGAGACCTCGTTGAAGACCCGGTGCCAGCGGTGGCTGTGGCGGTTGATCCCGGCTTCGAACTGGCGCAGCAAGGCGCCGCATGTGCCGTGATAGCCCAGGCCAAGCAGAACCACGACCAACTTGGCGTGCAGCCAGCCATTGCCGGGCCCGCGGCCGACACCATAGACCAGCCACAGGAGCAAGCCGAGCACCAGGGCCGGGCCCATCAGCAGGCCGGAGAAGCGGTACAGCTTGCGTGCCATCAACAGCAGGCGCGCGCGCTCGGCAGGGCTGTCAGCGGGCACCAAGGCCAGATTGACGAACAAGCGCGGCAGGTAGAACAGGCCCGCAAACCAACTGGCCACAAAGACAATGTGGAAGGCCTTGACCCAGAGAAAGCTGCTGCTCATGCGCGGCGATTATCCGTAGCGGGCGCGAGCCCCCAAGAAAAAGCCCCGGCCTTGCGGCCGGGGCCGAAAAAGCCTTATCGCTGTCATCACGCTAAGGCACCTGCTCAGGGAGGAAAAGCAGGGAATGACGGCCTTGCAGCTATCATTCAAAAGTAACTTTAGCAGAGCGCGCGCCGTTTGTAACCGCGCCGTCACAAATTGGCGGGCAGCGCTTTCTCCCCGGGGCGCGAGCGCCCAAACCGCTCACCGATGCCATGCCCACCCCCCTGCAGCTGCCCCTGCCGCCGTTTCCCGCCAGCCGGCCGCGGCGCTTGCGGCGCGATGCCTTCAGTCGCGCCCTGGTGCGCGAAAACCAGCTCACGCCAGCGGACCTGATCTACCCGGTCTTTGTCCTTGACGGTCACGACCGGGCCGAAGACGTGGCCTCCATGCCCGGAGTGCAGCGCCTGTCCCTGGACCGTCTGTTCGCCTCGGCCGAGCAATGCTTGGTGCTCGGCGTGCCGGTGATGGCCCTGTTTCCCGTCATCGACGCGGCCAAGAAGACGCCCGACGGCCGTGAAGCCAGCAACCCCGAGGGTCTGGTGCCGCGTGCCGTTCGCGAGCTCAAACGCCGCTTTCCCGAACTCGGGGTGTTGACCGACGTGGCGCTGGACCCCTTCACCAGCCACGGCCAGGATGGCCTGATCGACGAGAGCGGCTACATCCTCAATGACGCGACCCTGGCCGTGCTCGTGCAGCAGGCACTGGTGCAGGCCGAGGCCGGGGTGGACATCGTGGCGCCCAGCGACATGATGGACGGGCGCATCGGTGCCATCCGCGCTACGCTCGAAGCCCAGGGGGCGATCCACACCAAGATCATGGCCTACAGCGCCAAATACGCGAGCGCCTTCTACGGCCCCTTCCGCGACGCCGTCGGCTCGGCCAAGAACCTCGGAAAGAGCGACAAGAAAACCTACCAGATGGACCCGGCCAACAGCGACGAAGCGCTGCGCGAAGTCGCCCTGGACATCGCCGAGGGCGCC
>JANNGJ010000518.1:0-3043 GCA_031403815.1 Burkholderiales bacterium
TCAGCCCTCCAGCAGCCGCAGCTTCACGCTGCGCCCCTTCACCTTGGCGCTCGACAACTTGCGCAGCACGTCCTGCGCGATGTCGCGCTCCACCGCCACGTAGGTCGAGAACTCGTTGACGTTGATCTTGCCGATCTGCGCGCCGGCAAAGCCCAGGTCTTTCGTCAGCGCACCCAGCACGTCGCCGGGGCGGATCTTTTCCTTGCGGCCGCCGAGGATCTGGATCGTCTGCATCGGCGCGAGCAGCGGCTCTTTGCTCGCGGGCGTCAGTTCGGCGAGCTTCTTCCACGCCGAGGCGAAACCGCCCGCCTGCTCGATCTTGCCCACGCTGCCCATCTCGTCCATGCTCACCAGGCTGAAAGCCCAGCCTTCCTCGTCGACGCGGCCGGTGCGGCCGATGCGGTGGGTGTGGGTGGCGGCATCGGGCGTGATGTCGACATTGATCACCGCTTCGAGCTGGGCGATGTCCAGCCCGCGCGCGGCGATGTCGGTGGCCACCAGCACGCTGCAGCTGCGGTTGGCAAACTGCACCATCACCTGGTCGCGATCGCGCTGCTCCAACTCGCCGTGCAGCTCCAGTGCGGCGAAGCCCTGCGCGCGCAGCACCTGCACCAGATCCCGGCACTGCTGCTTGGTGTTGCAAAAGGCCAGCGTGCTCACCGGGCGGTAGTGGTTCAGCAGCAGCGAGACGGCGTGCAGGCGTTCGTCCTCGCGCACCTCGAAGAAGAGCTGACGGATCTTGCTCGGCGCGTGGGCGGCCAGCAGCTTCACCTCCCTGGGCTCACGCATGAAGGCGGCGCTGATCTTGGCGATGCCTTCGGGGTAGGTGGCCGAGAACAGCAGGGTCTGGCGCTGCTTGGGGAGTGCTTGGCAATGGTGGTGATGTCGTCGAAGAAGCCCATGTCGAGCATGCGGTCGGCCTCGTCGAGCACCAGGGTGTTCAGGGCCTCGAGGTTCAGGCTGCCGCGCTCCAGGTGGTCCATCAGCCGGCCGGGGGTGCCGATGACGATGTGCGCCCCATGCTCCAGGCTGGCGAGTTGCGGCCGCATCGTGGCGCCGCCGCAGAGTGTGAGCACCTTGATGTGGTCTTCGGCGCGCGCCAGGCGGCGCACTTCCTGCGTCACCTGGTCGGCCAGTTCGCGCGTCGGGCACACCACCAGAGCCTGCACCGCAAAGCGGCGCACGTTGAGGTTGGCCAGCAAGGCCAGGGCAAAGGCCGCCGTCTTGCCGCTGCCGGTCTTGGCCTGGGCGATCAGGTCGTGGCCGGCCAGGGCCAGCGGCAGGCTGGCGGCCTGGATCGGCGTCATCGCCGTGTAGCCCAGGCTGGCCAGGTTTTCCAGGGTGTGCGGCGGCAGCGGCAGGCTGCTGAAAGACGCTGTATTTGCGCCGGCCGGTGTGGCGGTCGTGTTCATGGGCAATTATCGCACAGTACCTAAAAGTGGTACCATTGGCTATGCGGCGAAAGCACTTGCGCACCCTGGAAGCCGTCTTTGCCCGCCCCACGAGCGGCAACGTGCAATGGCGTGACATCGAAGCGCTGTTCGCAGAAATGGGTGCCGAGATCAGCGAGCGAGAGGGCAGTCGCGTCGCCGTTGTTCTGTTTGGCGAAGTGCGGGTGTTTCACCGGCCGCACCCCTCGCCGAATACTGACAAGGGTGCCGTCGCGAGCATCCGCAAGTGGTTGGAACAACATGGAGTGGAGCCATGAATCTGATGACGGTTGACGGGTATCAAGCCAAGATCGAGTACGACGAAGAACTCGACCTCTTTCGCGGTGAGATTCTCGGACTCAGCGGTGGCGCGGACTTCTACGGCAAGAACCCCAAGGAACTGCGCACCGAGTTCAAGCGGTCCTTGCAAGTCTTTCTCGAGGTGTGTCGCGAGAAAGGCATCGAGCCCAGGCGTCAGTTCTCGGGCAAGTTCAACTTGCGCATTCCGCCCGCACTGCATGAGCGTCTGGCCATCGAAGCACAAGCTCAGGGCAAGAGCATCAACAGCCTTGCCCAAGAAGCACTGCAAGAGCGAATCGCCTCCTGAACCTCTGTTGCGCCGCCAAAGGGCGCCCGCACGCACACGAGATCACAAGAACAATGACAACAGCCACGCCGCTCCCCACCCCCCGCCACGCCGACCGCCTGCCGCCGCACATCGGCGCCGAGCAACTCGCGCGCGTCCGCCATGCGCTGCACCACCTGCCGCAGGTGGTCAAACCGGCCGACTACCTGGCCGAGACCAGCGACGATTTCGAGGGCCACCTCGACAAGCTCGGCCTGATCCTGCTGCAAAAGCCGGTGGCCGGGCAGCGCCCGAGCCGCTGGATCGACCCGGCCTTGATCGATGCCGCGCTGGCCCATCTCGACGCCGTGGGCAGCGGCCCGAAAGCGCGGCCGCAGATGCTGGAGCGCACCGCCGCGCTCGAGCAGTTGGCGGTGTCGCGCCGCGCCGGCGTGTGGACGCGCCTGATCCGCCACACCATGCTGATGTCGGAGCCCGACTGGAAGGTGCCGGTGCTGTTCCGCGTGCCGGTCGATGCCGCCGCGGTGTGGGCCTTCTATCGCAGCGGTGACGCACCAGCCCTGCTGGCCGCCATGGGCCCGGCCCCGCAGCACCCGCAGGCGCCCGAGCTGCTGGCGCACCTGGAAGCGCTGCTGGCGCACAGCCGCAGCTTCAAGGCGCGCCACCTCGATTCGCTGCTGCCGCGCCTGCAGGCCGAGTGCAGCACGCCCCTGCCGGTGCCCGAGCTCAAGGCCGCGTGCAGCCGCGCGCAAGAGCGCTGGGAAAACCGTGTGGCCGAGCTCGACACGCTCGAAGGCCTGAACAACGAGCTCGCCTTCCAGGGCTACCCCGACACCTTCAACAAGGCGCGTCAGTTGCAGCGCAAGGTCACCCTCTACGTCGGCCCACCCAACAGTGGCAAGACCTACGCCGCCTTCGAGCGCCTGGCCCAGGCCATCGACGGCGCCTACCTGGCCCCGCTGCGCCTGCTGGCCCTGGAAGGCCGAGACCGCCTGGTGGCGCGCGGCGTGCCCTGCTCGCTGCTCAC
>JANNGJ010000519.1:0-5973 GCA_031403815.1 Burkholderiales bacterium
CAGCGTGCTTCGCTCGTCCTGCGTGTGCAGCGCGAACCAGCGGTTGCCTTGCATCGGGCCGGCAGGTCAGGAGAAGTGCAGGCCGCCGATGCGCAACCAGGGCAGCTGCCAGTCGCCGGTGTCGATGCGCTCGGCGCTCACTGCCAGCACGGCGTCGAGCATGCGCGCCATGTTGCCGGCGGCCATCACGCCGCTAAGCGCGTTGCCGACTTGGCCGCCCTCGATCAGGAAACTGTTCTTGACGACGCCGGAGAAATCGCCGGCCGGGCTCGGGTTGCCCATCGAAAAACGCCCGACCAGCACCCCGCGCTCGACGCCGCGCAGCAAAGCAGCCAGCGGCGTGGTGCCGGCCGCAATCGACCAACCCCCGCCGGCCACCGGCACGTGCGGCAGGCCGGTCTTGCGGCTGCCATACAGGCTGGGCGTGAGGGTGTGCAGAACGCCGCCCGAGAGGACGTCGAGCGCGGGGGTGGCGAAGGCATCGGCCGAGACCGCCGCCACGCCCGGCGCGTCGAAGCGGCTGTGCAAGTGCAGCAGCGGGCTGGCGATGACCTGGCCGACGCGGTGCGCATACAGCGAGGTGCCGGCAATCAGGCTGTTGTCGCTGATCTGGTTCTGCAGCCACTGCAGCAGATCGACGACGGCGTACGGCGTCAAGACCACGTCGCCGGTGAAGTGCGCGGCCAACGGCGACGGATCAACCTGGCGCTCGGCCTCGCGCATCATGGCTTCGATGCCGAAATGGCTGTGCGCCGGCTGCGCCGCCAGATCGTGCGATTGCCCGCCGGCGTCGCTGAAGGAGCTGGCGCGTTTGCCGTCGCGCGCGCTGCCCGAGGCCATCAGCGCCCAGGTGCCGATGCGGCTGTTCAGCACGCTGCCGCCGCTGGTGAGGATGCAGGTCTGCGTCAGGGTGTGCGAGGCCGAGCCTTCGGAGAGCATCATCTTGGGCGTTTCGCGGGCGCGGAAGTCGAGCAGGCCCTGGACCTGGGCGGCGAGCAGGTCGACATCGGGCGCTTGTGGGCCTTGCACGATGTCGGCACCTTGACCGGCCGAGACGGCATTGGCGGCGTCGGCCGGGGCGCCGGCAGCGTCGGCGTGCAGGGCGGCGACAGCCTCGCGCAGCGCGGCGTCCGACAGATCGCTCAGCTCGGTGGCGGCCTTGCGGCCCCCGACCAGGCCCAGCAGGGCCAGGCGGTGGGTTTCGGTGCTGCGCAGCAGGCTGGGGCGGTTGAGTTCGATGTTGAGTTCGGTCAGGCGGCTCAGGCGAGCGCTGGATTGGGCGTGCTCGAAGCCTTGCGCCAGCATCAGTTGGAGTGCGCGTTCGGCCGCGGCGTGCAGGTCGATGGTCTGCATGGTGACGCGCCTCACTCGCCGCCGAGGTGGGCGCGGGCGCGCACCGCGGGGCCGCCCATCGAGACCACCATCGGCTGCTTCTTGCCGCAGTAGCCGCTGGCGCCCCAGAGCATGTCGTCGGACACGGCGTCCACGGTCTTGAGCACCTCGATGGCCGAGCCCGACAAGGTGGTGTCGCGCACCGCGCGGCCCAGGCGCCCGCCGCGAATCTCGTAGGCCAGGTTGATGCCGAACATGAACTCGGTGGTGGTGTCGGCCTGGCCGTTGGAGGTGGCCATGAGCAAGTAGCCTTCATCCACGCCTTCGATCATCTCGGCCAGGCGGCTCGTGCCGGGCAGGATGGCGGTGTTGCGCATGCGCACCAGGGGTTCGTCGGTGGGGCCGAATGCGCGCGCGCTGCCGCTCGGCGCGGCGCCCATCTTGGCGGCGGTCTCGCGGCTGTTCATGAAGCCGCGCAGGATGCCGCGCTCGATCAGCACGGCATCTTGCGATGGCGTGCCTTCGTCGTCGACATAGACCGGGATCATCAGCTCGGCCCCGTCGTGGTGGTGGGCGAAGTCGACCATGCTCACCAGATCGCTGGCCACGCGCTGGTCGACCAGATCGGCGGTGACGGCGCCGCCGAGCACGATGTCGGCCTCACACGGATGGCCCATGGCTTCGTGGGCCAGCATGCCGGCCAGGCGCGGGGCCATCACCACGGTGTGCAGGCCGCCGCGCGCCGGCACGGCGTGGCGCTTGGCTTGCAGGTGTTCGTGCATGCGGTCGAGCGACGCCGCCAGCGCTTCGGCGCTCAAGTCGAGATCGGCGAAGCTGCCCTTGACGCTGAGCGGCTCGGCCAGCTCGATCGGCTCGCCCTGCTCGTTCTCGGTGGCGAAGACAACGTAGCAGAGCGCGCGCTGGATGCTGCTCAAGGCCTGCGTGCCGGTGCTGGTGGCCAGCTGCTTGGTGTGGTGTTCTTCCATCGCCATCAGCCGCACCGAGCGCAGGCCGCTGTAGCGCTGGCGGCAAAAGGCATTCAGGGCCGTCAGGCGCTCCAGGTTCTCTTGCGGGCTCAGCGCAGGCTTGCCCCGGAACACATGCTCGCCGCGGTAGCTGCCTTGCGGCAGCGGCGCCTCGCTGCGGGCGCCGAAACGCGCCATGGCCCGCGCGTTGGCGTGCGCGCGGTCCAGCACGAGCGGGGCACTGGCCGCGCCTGGCACGGCCGCAAAGCCCCAGTAGCCGCCGTCATGCACGCGGGCACTGACGCCGGCCTCGCAGGTGCGGGCATTGCTGGTCAGGCTGCCGTCGATCATCAGGATGCGGGTCTTGCGCAGCTCGTGGTGGCGGGTCTCGGTGTAGCCCGGGGTGGGGGCTGCGGTGGCGGTGGCTTGGGTCAAGGCCGACTCCGGTGCGGGTAAGGGGAAGCCGATGATACGGAGGCTGCGGAACGCCGCCCGGCCAGCGGGTTTAGGCGGGCTACGGTAGGCTGCGCGGCATGACCATCGAGCTCCACACTTTCGACACCCCCAATGGCCGCAAGATCAGCGTCGCGCTGGAAGAGATGGGCCTGCCCTACACCGTGAAGGTGGTCGACATCGGGAAGGACGAGCAGTTCGACCCGGCCTTCTTGAAGATCAGCCCGAACAACAAGATCCCGGCCATCATCGACACCGACGGCCCGGGCGGCGCGCCGATCAGCGTGTTCGAGTCGGGCGCCATCCTGCTGTATCTGGGCGAGAAGAGCGGCCAGTTCCTGCCGCGCGACCCGGTGGCGCGCGTGGCGGTGTACGAGTGGCTGATGTTCCAGGTGGGGGGTTTCGGGCCGATTCCCGGCCAGGTGCACCACTTCGTCGCCCTCGGCGATCATGAAGCGCGCCGCTACGGGCTGGAGCGCTTTCAAGCCGAGACGCGGCGGCTGTACGGCGTGATGGACCGGCGTCTGGCCGAGCATGAGTTCTTTGCCGGCGCGCTCTCGATCGCCGATTTCGCCATCATCGGCTGGGCCTGGCGCCATGCCCGGCACCGCATCGACCTGGCCGACTTCCCGCACGTGCAGCGCTGGTACCAGACCCTGATGGCCCGGCCTGCCGTGGTGCGCGGTTTTGCGGTGCCGCTGCGGCACGCCGCCTGATACCGATTCGCTTTCAATCGCATAGAAGCCCGTTCGGGCTGAGCTTGTCGAAGCCCTTCCTTCGACAAGCTCAGGATGATCGGGAATACAAGCTCAGGGCGAACGGTGGGTTCTTGTCGATTGATTGCGAACCCGTATGAGCCCCTCGCGGGCTCAGGCGCGATCTGCCCTCACCACTGGTTGCGCAGTTCGCGCAGCTTCACGAACACCGTCTTCGCATCAGGCTGCTCAGGCAGATCTGGAAACTGCTCGCGCAGGGCCGCGATCACACTCGCGCTGCCCAGGCGCATGAAGGTGTTGATGGTCTTCTCTTCGCCCAAGGTGGTGATGTGCCCGATGGCCGGGTCTTGCCCTGTCACCTGGGGCAACAGCGCCTGCGCGGCCTGGTTGTCGGGCTCGCGTGCCAGCGTGAAGCGCAGGTTGTTCTCTAAGTAATCATGTCCCGGGTAGACCTGCGTGGCATCGGGCAGACGCGCGATCTGCTCTGAGAAGGTGGCGTACATGTCGCCCACATTGCCGCCGTTGTGGCAGTTGCCGGCGCCGGCATTGAACAGCGTGTCGCCCGAAAAAAGTGCGGGCCGATCACCGTGCGCACGCAGGCAGATGTGGCACAGGGTGTGGCCGGGGGTGTCGAGGCACTCCAGTTCGACCGTCTTGCCGACCTTGATCACGTCACCGGCCTTCACGCCGCGGTCGACGCCAGGGATGCTGGCGCCGGCGCGGTGGTGCGCAATCAGCGTGGCCCCAGTGGCAGCAATTACCGCGGCGTTGCCGCCGGTGTGGTCATGGTGCTCGTGGGTGTTGAGCACCTGGGTGATCTCCCAGCCGCGCGCCTTGGCCGCGGCCAGGCACTTCGCATGGTCCAGGGGGTCGATCGCCAGCGCCTCGCCGCTCTCGGGGCAGGCGATCAGGTAGTTGTAGTTGCGGTAGGCGTTGCCGGTCCAGATGCGCTCGACGATCATCGCGTGGCCTTGAGGGGGGAGAGAACATTGTAGGAAGCGCGCTCTGGTGACAGGCGCGACGCGCTGAAGCTTGCCGTGTCAGCGCAGCGGCAAGCCGCGCAGCGCGTGCGCCAACTCGGCAGCCTGCCAGACGGCGATGCGGTGTTCGGCAGCGAAGGGCCGCGCGTTGTCGCTGATGGAGCCCAGGCCGATGTACAGCGCGTCGGGGGCCTCCTGCTTGTCACGCGCAGCCTGCAGGGTGCGCAGGACTTCCAGGCCAGTGCGCGCCGACTTCCAGCGCCGCGCGCTGACCAGCATGCGACGGCCCTGGCGCTCGAGCTCGAAGTCGACGCCAGCCGCCTGGCCCGGTTGCACGCGGTAGCCGTCGCGGCGGAAAGCCTGCTCGAGCAAGGCCGCGAAAGCCGGCCAGGCCATCGTGCTCAGGGCCTGCTCGGTCTCGGCCACGCGTGCGTCGCTCGGCAGGTGCCATTGGCGCCGCGCCGCCAGGGCGGCAACGACCACGAAGGGCGCGCCCGACAGCGCGCCCACGATGCGGTAGGCCTCCGGCAGGAGCGCAAAGCTCAACAGGGCGAGCAGCAGGGCGATGCCGGCGCTGATCCACCACGGCGAGCGCAACAAAACCGCAAACAGGGAATTCTTCGCCATCTGGAACTTCACGCGACTCTCCAAAACTGGCGAAAACTGCCGATAGGTCAGTTTAGGTGGCGCAGGCAGACTGCTCTCAGCGCCTTCGAGCCCGACCCGCCCGCACCTGCGGCGATACCTTCATTTGCTGAACCTGGACTCTTGCATGCCGGCCGCGCCCCTGCCCTTGGACGAAGACGAACGCTTGGTCGCCCTGCGCGGTCTTGCGGTGCTCGACACACCGCCCGAAGCCGAGTTCGACGCTCTGGTGCAGGCAGCCGCGCTGGTTTGCGGCGTGCCGATTTCGCTGGTCAGTTTGGTCGACGCCAGCCGGCAATGGTTCAAAGCCAACCACGGCCTAGCTGACGCCAGCGAAACGCCTCGCGAGCAGGCGTTCTGTGCCCATGCCATCCTGCAGGATGGGATTTTCGAGGTCGCGGACGCGACCGCCGACCCGCGCTTTGCCGACAACCCACTGGTCATCGGCGCGCCCGACATCCGCTTCTACGCCGGTGCGCCGCTGCGCCTGGCCGATGGGCGGGCCGTGGGCACCCTGTGCGTGATCGATCGTCAGGCGCGGACACTCACGGCCACGCAGCGGCAGATCCTGCGTCACCTCGGCGATGCCGCCGCGCGCGCCTTGGAGACCCGCCGCCAGGCGCTCGCTTTCGGTGTCAGCCAGACCCGTTTCCGCGCCTTGAGCGACACCGCGCCGCTGGGGGTATTCGCCACCGACGCCGATGGCGCCTGCACCTACACCAACGACCGCTGGCAGGCCATCTACGGCCTGTCGGCGGCCGAGAGCCTGGGTCAGGGCTGGAGCCGCACACTGCATCCTCTCGACAAGGCCGCCGTGTTCTCCCATTGGCAGGCCACCGCCGCGCAGAAGTCAGACTTCGACATGGAGTTCCGCCTCCAGCA